>JAOPYW010000361.1 GCA_025964405.1 Thermoleophilia bacterium
CACGTCGAGCAGCGGCTCGAACGAGTTGATCGCGGTGTCGTCGGGGCTCGAGAACTGGATGTCGACGGCGACGAGCTTGCCGTCGGTGGAGGGGCGGGGGTCGGTGACGTTGAGCACGTGGGGCGTGCGCATCAGGTCGGGCCGGATCTTGGCGATGCGTTCCTGTGCGTCGGCGAGTGGACCGGGCACGATCATGACCTGCTGCCCGACCGCCATGTGGAACTGGTCCTGCACGTCATCGAGCACCTGGATGGCCTCACCGCCCTCGATGAGGAACCCGCCGCTGACGAACGACTTCTCCGCCGTCGACGCGAGCGGCACGCAGATGAGCACGGCCAGTGCCCACGCCCAGACGACGGTCGTGCGGGCGGTCCACACGCCTTCCGCGAACCGCGGCAGGAAACCGCTCGCGTCGGTCACTGCAGGGGGCGGAGGGCCTTCGGCCGCGGCATGGCCGGAGCTGTCGCCGGGAACCGCCGTCGTTCCGTCGCCTACCAGGAGGTCGGCGCCGCGGGCCCAGACCCGGCGCTCGCCGCCGGCATCGACGAGCACGAAGGCGCCGTCTAGTCGCACGACCGTGCCGGAGAGCCCGTCGCTGGTCGACACCTGGTCGCCGACGCTGGTGCGCGGCGCGAGCGCGCGCGCACGTGGCGGTCGCAGCAGGAAGATGGCGAGGATCGCCACCATGGTTGTCAGTGCCCAGAGAATTGCAGCCGCCCCAATTACGTACGCGCGTGGTCCCTACCGGGATATCGAGTACGCGGGGGGCACGCGTTGCGCGTGCGAGGGGGCCAATCGTCGCCCCCGGGCGATCTACTGCAGGATGAGGTGCGCGGCGCCGAAGCCGGGCACGTTCGTGTCGATGATGATCTGGCCCGTGGGGTTCTGGTAGACGGTCGTCTTGCCGGAGCCGTCGGCGGCCTGGAACTGGGCGTAGTTCGGCTTGCTGCTGACGATCGTGCCGAGCACCATCTGCGATGCGCCGGTCTTGGCGTTCTTCGACGTGATGCGCACGTGTCCCGCGTCGATGCGTTCGATCGTCATCTGGAACTTCGCGCTCTGGCCGATCGCCACGGCGTTGAGGCTGAAGGTCGCCATGTTGCCGTCCAGGCGATCGACGGTCGCCGTGCCCTTGGGTGAGAGCACCCCGACGCGGGATCCCTTCACGATGGCCATCGTGCGTCCCGTTGCCACCTTGGGGAAGTCGAGGAGCGGTGCGCTGCCGGCGCCTTCGGCCACGAGGCGAGCGCCGTCGAGTGCGGCACCCGAACGGGGCGCGGCCGCTGCGAGACCGCCGCCGCCGACGATGCGGGGTCGCGCGTCGAGCGGCTGCAGGTGGTGGGCGAGGCGGAGCTGTCGGGTGGTCGGCGAGAGCATCATGCCCGAGTGTCGCCGAGATGCGGCCCCGTTGCACGACGTTTCGGGGGACGTGGCCAGTCGGTGGCCGGGGCGCGGCCGCCTGGGGCCGCTCGAGCACCGAACGGTTCCGACTCGCCGTGCGCCGCGGTCAGGCCTGCGTGATCGCTGGGCGCGGGGCGGTCGGAGCCTCGTCGTCGGTCCACGCATAGTCGGTTCGACAGGCGTCGAGCTGGTCGGCGTGGGGGCCCCAGCTCCACACGTCGCCGTCGCGCTGGAGCACCGCCCGTCGCGCGAGATCGTCGAAGGCGTCCTCGACGTTCGGCAGGAAGCAGCGGTCATCCCGCGCAACGACGTTGGCGGGCGTGCCCGGCGTGGAACGGTCGCGTCCTGCGGCCAGCGCGTCGACGACCCGCAGGTAGTCGCGACAGACGGGTTCGAACACCGCGCGCAGGATGCTGGCCAGCACGGCTGGTTCGGTGGCGGCATCGACGATCGCCTCGCCGCCGAGGTAGTCGTTGCTTTGCAGGTGGTGGGCGACCACGGGGTGCATGCCGAGCGCGCGGCGGGCCTCGGGGTAGAACACGGGCTCCACCTGGCGGCAGAGGGTGTCGCGCACGCGCCGGTCACGGATGTGTTCGGTGGTCAACGAACTTCCGAACACGAGCGTGCCACGGCTCCGCACGAGTGCGGCGAGCTCCTCCCGGGTGAGCTGCGCTGCGAGCTCGGGTGCGCTCGCGAGGAAGGCGTCGAGGTGGAAGGTCGTGACCGAGGTGACGCGCTGCAGTTCGCCGACCACGCTGCGCCCGATGGCCGTCGGGTCGTCGGCCGCGTCGAGCGGGATGGGCGTGCCGGCGGCGATGTGCACGTGCCCGAGCCGGATGCGCCCGAACACGAGCCGTACGATCCACCGGAGCAGGCCCGACAGGGGCATCGGCGGCTTGGGCGCACCGCCGAGTTCGCGCACGAACGACGCCTCCTCGGGCACCCGGTCGTAGCTCACGGCGATCGGCAGCAGCTGCACCGTCTCACCGCTCGTCTGCAGCGCGCGCAGGAAGCCGCGACGCGGCGGCAGGAACCGGCGCGAACGGCTTCGCCCGCCCTCGATGAAGAACTCGAGCGTCTCGCCGGCGCGCAGGTGTTCGTGCACGCGTGCGGTGAGGTCGGAATCCTCGCTGCCCCGGCCCCGCTCGACATAGAACGCGTTGAGGTGCACGAAGAGCTTGCCGAGCACCGGGATGCGCGCGAACTCGGAGGCGGCGGCGATGTGCGGCACCTCGATCCGCAGGTCGGGGCGCGCGAAGCAGATGTAGGAACACAGCACGAAGTCGAGGTAGCTGCGGTGCGATGGCACCAGCACGACCCGGGCGTTCGGCGCCGCCGCGGCATGCGCACGCTCGAAGCTCGAGAGGTCGAACGTCACCAGGTCGGTGGCGCGACGCAACATCTTCACGACCAGCCAGATCGCTGCCCGCACGGGTCGCTTCGCGTCGAGGCGCCTGCGCACGAACGCGATGTCGCCACCGTTCGCGGGTGCGCGGCGACCGCCGATGCGGATCTCGCTGTCCTTGCGGTTGAGCAGGTGGTGGTAGACGCCGCGACAGATCACCTGCAGGTAGGTCGGCGCGTCGGGCCGCTCGGCATGGGTCGTCGCCGTGGTGACGAAGTCGAACTCGTGGTGCGTGAAGTAGGGGAAGAGGCGGTTGAAGACGCGTACGCGCGCCACGGCACGGTTGCCGGCCCGCCAGCCGCGCCGCTGGAGCATGGCACCGACGCGGATGCGGATGCCGTGGTGGAGGAAGTCGCTGATCGCGTAGCGGATGCCGGTCGGGCCGTAGTGGCGCACGTCGGGCCAGCGGTTCACCGGGTGCCGGCGGAAGAAGTCGACGGCCGCGTCGCGGCACTCGCCCGTGGTGGGGGAGTGGTCGGGGCCGGCGACTGCGTGGCGAATGCCGACGTGGTCGGGTTCGCGCGTGTCGTCGAGCGGGTCGTGGATGAACGCCGCATCGATGATGCAGTGGGAGACGACGTCGACTGGAACGATGTCGACCCGCGAATCGGGCAGCGCCGAGAAGGCGCGTACGTAGCCGCCGCCGATCATCGTGACGAACCCGGCGAACGCGGCGCGCGAGTCGATCCAGCCCGGGAACGGCTCGTGCCACGCTGCGGAGACGATGCTCGGGCGCACGATGCGCAGCGGCACGTCGCCGTGGCGCTCGACGAGCAGGTGCTCGGTCAGGCACTTGGTGAGCGTGTAGGTGTTGGGGTGGCCGCTGTCGGCGAGCAGCGTCTCCTCGTCGATCGTGCCGGCGAGGATGTCGTCACGGATCGCGCTGGCGGCACGCGGGAGCGGCGCGAGCTCCTCGAGCACGGGCACGCCGTTGCCGGGATGCGGCGTGACGTAGGCGGTCGACACGACGACGAGCTGCGCGAGGTTCGGCATCGCGCGCGACAGCTCCAGCATGCGGAGGGAGCCGTGCGTGTTGATGTCGAGGGCCTCGGCGACCGGCAGGTCGAAGTCGATCGAAGCCGCCACGTGGAGCACGTGCGTGATGCGGGCGACGAGGTCTGCACGTGTCGCGGCGGGGAGTCCGAGGTCGTCGCTGCCGAGGTCGCCCTCCACGACGTCGACGAAGTCGGTCCAGCCGCCGGGCAGGAGCGCGAAGCAGGGCGAGTCGACCATCTCGAAGTCGAGTCGTTCGCGCGCCGACATGCTCTCGTTGGGGCGGATGAGTACGTGCACGCGGTCGATGCCCAGCTCGTCGCGCCGGCGCAGCAGCGCCTCGAGCACGACCTTGCCGATGAAGCCGGTCGCCCCGGTCAGGAGCACTTCGTGCGGATGTTCAGTGGGTGGTGCGTGCGTCATGCACTACTCGACGTCCACGTGTTGGTTGCGGATTCCGAACACGTCGTCGGGATCGACCGCCCGCTTGAGCGCCGTGTTGCACGCGAGGGTGGCCTTCGAGACGACGCGCGGCAGGAAGTCCTGTCGATGCTTGCCGATACCATGATGATGCGACAGGGAGCCGCCCCCGTCGAGGATGACTTCACGGGCGATGTGCTCGAGCTCGTTGTAGACCGCGGTCGGGTCGTCGACGCCCTTGTAGACCATGCCGAAGTAGAAGTAGATGCAGACCCCCGTCTCGTAGACCTGGGTCATGCGATAGCTGATGAAGGGCTTGCCCGGCAGGTCGCGCGCGGCGTGCTCCTCCTGGATGCGCCGCTTGACCGTCTCGCACAGCGCCGGGGCCTCGCTCCACGGGATCGAGGTCTCGAACGACTCGGCCAGGATCCAGTGTTCCATCACGAAGTCGCGCAGGTAGGCGATCGAGAACGTGAGCTGGTAGCCGCGCTCGCCGTTCGATGCACCACCGCCGAGGCCCCCGTGCCGCTTGGCCAGCCGCTTCGCGATCTTCTGCTGGGCGGCGACCTGCGCACGGCTCCCCTCGAAGACCAGGGTGCAGGCGGCCATGCGGTCGGGATCGAAGCCCTTGAACTTCGTCACGAACCACTTCTCGCAGTTCGACATGACCTTCGCGAGGCCACCCGTCGAGGCCGGCTTGAGCGTCTGGCCCATCTGGAACTGCACGCTGTCCATGAGGCGGAGGCTGGCGGGCGCGGCGCCGGCGCGCTGCATGTCGTACATGAACGCGGTGCCGGCGGCGAAGTCGCGGAAGATGATCGCGTCGTACTCCTGCACCTCGGGCAGCGGGAAGATCTTGACGACGGCGCTCGTGACGATGCCGAGCGTGCCCTCGGAGCCGAAGATCCAGCGACGGGCGTCGAGGCCGATCGACTCGCGGGGCGGGAGCGCCGACTGGGTGAGCGTGCCCTGCGCGGTGACGACGGTCATGTCGATCACGAGGTCCTCGATGTTGCCGTAGCGGTTCTTCTTCATGCCGCTCGCGTGCGTCGCGATCCAGCCACCGAGCGTCGAGAACTCGAGGCTGTCGGGCTCGTGCCCCATCGTGTAGCCGTAGGCCGCGAGCTGCTCGATGATGTCGCGACCGACCGCGCCGGCCTGGATGCAGGCCATGCGGTTGGCGGGGTCGACCCACAGCACCTGGTTGAGGCGGCCGAGGTCGACGGAGACGATGAGACGCTGTTCATCCTGGGGCGCGCGCAGTGCCCCGCTCACGTTGGTGCCCCCGCCGTAGGGCACGAGGCTCACGCCATGTTCGGCGGCGAGCGCGACGAGCGCCTCGACCTGCTCCTGGCTCGTCGGGTAGACGACGACGTCGGGGATGCGGCCGAGGTCGCCTCCGTAGCGGATGGCGTACATCTCCTCCTGCGTGTGGCCGTGACCATGTCGCAGGCGCACCTCGGCGTCGACGCTCACGGCGTCGGTGGGCAGCACGTCGAGGAGCGCCTCGAGGAAGGCCGGGTTCGTGACCGGCTCCGCGATCTTCGGAGGGTAGTGCGGCGCGTGCACGTCGGCCGGGTCGAACGGGATGCCGAGCTGCTCACCCATCCACGGGCCGACGCCCGGCAGGATGAGCCCGCTCAGGTCATAGCGGTCGCCGGTGAGTCGCACGTTGCCGTCGGGCAGCATCTCGAAGCTCGTGTCGCCGAATCCCCACGCTTCGTCGCTCTCCAGCGAGTCGTCGCGTGCCGGCACGCTCGGGGGCGTGGTGCGGTCGAGGTGGGTGCCCGCCACGAGCTGGTTGCCGTCGGGGGTCTCGAGCGGCTGGGGGACTGTGCTCACGGGTCATCTCCGGGGGTGTGCGTGCGTGACGTTCTTCGAAACGTTCTACCGCCCGTGACCACGCTGGAAACCTGATGGGTGGGTACCATCCGCGCATGCTCATCGTTGCCGATTTCGACGGGACCATCACCGAGGTGGAGCCCCTGACCTACCTCGCCGCGCGCTTCGCGCCGAAGCTCTACGCATCGTGGGAGGACCAGCTCCACTCGGGCGAGGCATCCCTGCGCGACGTGTTCGTCTCGGGCTTCAGCGAAGTGACCGTGAGTGCGGCCGAACTGGTCGGCACGGCCGTCCGCGAGGTGCCGATCCGGGCGGGCTTCCGGGAGCTCATCGACCACGCCCGCGGGCATGGCGACCGGCTCGTGGTGCTGTCGGCGGGCTTCCGCCAGATCATCGAGCCGATGCTCGCGCACGGCGGAGTCGGTGACGTGGAGCTGATCGCCAACGAGATGGTCGTCGACGCGGGCGGCATGCGCGCGAGCTTTCGCGAGCTGCCGACGTGCCCGGTGTGCGGTGAGCCGTGCAAGCGCGGCGACATCGAGCGCCTGCGTGCTGAGGGTACGCCCGGCGAGCATGTCGTGCTCATCGGTGACGGCTACTCCGATCGATGCGCTGCCGAGATCGTCGACACGGTGTTCGCGCGCGATCCGCTCTGCGGCTACCTCGACGAGTCGGGAGTGCCCTACGTGCGCTACGACGACTTCGCGCCCGTGGTGGTGCACCTGCGCGCCATCGGTTGACACCGACGCGAGCCCGACTGACGCCAGCCCGCGAGCGACTGGCGCCGACGCGTGCCCGATGGCGGCAGCCCGCGCCCGACTGGCGGCAGCGTGAGCCCTCGCTGGACTTGTGTGCTGAGTTCGTATTGCGAAACGACACGATCTCAGCACGGAACCGGGCAGGCGGTGGGCTCGGCTCAGCCGGGCGTGGAGTCGCGAGCTCGATGGACCGGCATGACCCGACACCGCTCCACCAACGTGCTCGTCGCCTGCTCACTCCTGCTGCCCTAGCGGGCGTTGCCGCTGCTTGGGCAGCAGGTGCACGTCACGGCGGCGATGTCGCACGCTCGACGGCGCGCATCGCGTCACGAGCCACGGCCGT
Organism: Thermoleophilia bacterium; assembly: GCA_025964405.1. Taxonomy (GTDB): domain Bacteria; phylum Actinomycetota; class Thermoleophilia; order Gaiellales; family SKUG01; genus JAGQUL01. Next base: position 7,163 of record JAOPYW010000361.1, read on the forward strand.
GAGTTACAGCGTCACCATCATCACGCCCATCGAGACGCCGGCGGCGAGCCCGATCATGAGCACGTTGCTGCCGGCGCCGACGGTGCCCTGCTGGATCGCGGTGTCGAGCTGCAGCGGGAGCGTGACGGAGGAGATGTTGCCGAACTGGGGGACGGACCGCATCCAGCGCTCGGGCCCGATGCCCGAGAACTCGATCGCGATGTCGAGGCCGGCGACCGAGACCTGGTGGATGCAGACGGCATCGAAGTCGTCGAAGGTGACGCCGCTGGCGATGAAGGCCTCGGGCATCACGCGCGCGCCGATCTCCTCGACGGCGCGGCGCAGCGCGCCGCCGTCACCCTCGAAGTAGAGCTTGTCCATGTCGTGGCCGTGGCGTGAGCCGCCGCCCGGCACCATCATGACCGGCCACTTCTCGGAGTCGGCCCCGAAGTGCGTGAACCAGATGCCGCGCTCGTCGGTGGCCGGGCGCAGGAGCATCGCGGCCCCGCCGTCGCCGACCGTGTAGCCGGGGAAGGAGCTGCGCCACTGGGCCTCGCCCTCGACCTCCCAGCGGATCGCGCGGGTCGGGCACTCGCCCGTGCAGATGAGCACGTTCTTGTAGGTGCCGGCGGCCAGGAAGGCTTCGGCGACGTGGATCGCCGAGAGGAAGCTGTTGCACGCGTTCTTGAGGTCGAACACGTTGGCGTTGGTGCCGAGCAGCGCCTGCACGATGTGCACGGTCGCCGGCTCCGAGATGTCGTGGCACGAGGAGGAGAAGATGAGCAGGTCGATGTCGGCCGGGTCGGTGCCCGTGTCGTGCAGCACCTTGCGTGCGGCGGCGGCCGCGAAGTCGGAGGTGTTCTGGTCGAGGCGCGCGACGCGGCGCTCGTGGACGCCGGTGAGGCGCTCGATCGTTCCCGGCTTGAGTTCGAAGTTCAGGTTGGGGCTGCTCGCGCGCACCTTCTCCTCGACCTCGAGCGAGGTCATGACCTGCTCGGCCATGTGGTGCGCGACCCCGGCGATCATCGCCTTCGTGGGGCGGTCGGTACCGGCTGAACGCACGGCCTGCGCGCGGGGGGAGAGTTGGATCGTCATGGGAGTCGCTCCTCGAGGGGTGATCGTCGACGCCGGGGCGGATGAGTCGACGCGCCTGCGGCATCGGCGCTGCGCGGCCCCGACTTGAGGGTGCCACCGCGCTGCGAGCGGCGGGCGGCGCAGGACGCGCAGCTCCCCCGGCCATTGCGTGGCCCCTTCGCAACACCACGCTGCGCGCGGGCGAAGTATCGGTAGGCCCTGCGCAGCGTGCACGGGGAGGGAACCTGACCCGAGGATCGTGCCGTCGATGCCCGAAGCCGCCGCGCCGCAGCACACGCACTGGATCGTGGTTCCCTGCTACAACGAATCGAAGTGGATCGCGGGCGTGGTCGACGCGATCGCCGCCCAGGACCACGGTGATTTCGCGCTGGTGATCGTCAACAACGCGAGCACCGACGACACGCGCGCGAAGGCGGAGGCGCAGATCGCGGCGCATCCACACCTCACGGGCGTCGTCATCGACGAGCCGGAGAAGGGCACCGGGTGCGCGGCCGACACGGGCTTCCGGTATGCGATCGCGAACGGCGCGAAGATCATCTGCCGCACCGACGCCGACTGCCTGCCGACCCCGAAGTGGTTCGGGCGGCTCGTGCGCGCGCTCGAGACGCGTGACCTCGACTGCGTCGCCGGGCGGCTCAAGATCCGCACCGACGACGTGCAGCTGTCGCCGGTCGAGCTGTTCATCTCGCGCTTCGGCATGGTCTCGGTGCGCCTGATCGGGCCGTGGATCAAGTCGAACCAGGGCGATGACTACCTGCGCCGCTACATCATGCTGCCCGGGCCGAACGTCGGCATGACCGCAGCGGCGTACGAGGCCTGCGGCGGGTATACGCGGAAGTCGTTCGAGGTGGCGTTCCTCGACAAGGAGATCGCCAACGCGATGCGACGCCACACGAAGAAGATCGCGTACGTGCGCACCGCCATCGTGATGTTCTCGGAGCGACGCACCAAGGCCTACGGGGTGCGCGGCACGGTCGCGTGGATCCGGTCGCGCGGCGGCGTGAAGGTGAGCGCTGACGTACGGTGACGACGGTGCCGGTCAACCGCCCCGCGCCCATTGAGGAGCACGGCGCCGGGCTCGTGGGCATGGTGCTGCTGCTCGTCGGCACCGGCATCTCGCTGCTCGGTGACGGGCTGTTCGCGATCGCGATCTCGTTCGCCGTGTTCGAACTCGGCGGAGGTGCGCTGCAGCTCGGCGCGATCGTCGGCACCGGCCTGCTCGTGCTGTTCGCGACCATCCTGCCGGCCGGGCTGCTGGCCGATCGCTGGTCGCGCAAGTGGATCGCCTCGGGCAGTGACCTGTTGCGGGGCTGCTCGCAGCTGGCGACGGCGGCGATCGTGCTGGCCGACGCCGGCAGCGTGTGGTGGCTGCTCCCGACCTCCGTCGTGTTCGGCATCGGCACCGCCCTGCACCAACCCGCGACGGTGGGCTTCATCGCGGAGGTGGTGCCGGAGCGCCGGCTCGTCGCGGTCAACGGCACCATCCAGGCGCTGCGTGGCCTGAGCATGATGGCGGGAGCGGCGCTCGGAGGCTGGCTCGTCGATGCGCGTGGCGCCGGCGACGTGCTCGTGGTGGACGCCGCGACCTTCCTGCTGTGCGCGCTCCTGTTCGCATGCATTCGCGTGCCGAGGGTCGTGCGCCACGAGGAGACCGTGATGCGCCTCGGCGACGGGTTCCGGCTGGCGCGTGAGCGGGGCTGGATCCTCCCGGGCATCTTCCTCATCGCGGGATTCGTGTTCGTGATGCTCGGGCCGATGCAGATCGTCGGGCCGAGCGTGGCCGAGCAGTCAGGTGACGGCGCCTCGCTGTGGGGCACGATCTCGGCGACGATCGCGTTCGGGCTCATCCTCGGTGGTGGCGCGGCGCTGGCCGGGTTCGTGCGGCGCCCGCTGCTCGTCGTGGCCGTGCTGCTCGTGGTCGGTGCCAGCGGTCACGCGGCGCTCGCGCTCGATGCTCCCTTGCGCTACGTGTTGCCCGGCTACGTCGCGCTCGGCGCCGCGATGGGTGCCTATGCCGCGATGTGGGAGTCGACCAAGCAGCGGCTCGTGCCGCGCGAGCTGCTCTCGCGCATCGGTGCGCTCGACTGGTTCCTGTCGCTCATCGGCATGATGTCGGGCATCGCGCTCGCGAGCCTCGTGATCGCCGCCGCGAGCGTCGACGTGATGCTCTGGGTGATGGTTGCGGGCGCCGTCGTGCTCGCCGCGTCGACCTTCGTGTCGGTGCCGCTGCGCACCGTCTTCCGTGGCGCCGGCCCGACCGTGCACGAGGCCAGCTCGGCGTCCTCCTGAGACTGCTCCAGCAGGTAGTTCGATGATCTGGTGGACGTAGACCTCTGGACGGGTGGACGAGTGGACGCTGTAGCAGGTGCGATCGAACCAGCAGGTGCGAGTGGGCCGTCGTCGTCGCCGCACGCCCGCACGCCCGAATCCGGCATCCGGCCCGACCAGACGCCGCGCCAGTACCGGCGCGCGCAGCGTCGCGCACGCCGCATGGACCTGCGCGTGCTGCGAACCGCGCACCCGTTCGCGTCGCTCATCGTGCGCCTGATGTCGCGCAGGGGCCTCGTGCGGATCCCGCGCTGGGGCATCGTCGTCAGCGGCGCGGTGCCGATGCGCGAGGTGATGATGAACCCCAGGCTGTTCATCAAGAACGGGCGTCATGGCACCGCGGAGCTGTTCACCCGCGTGTTCGGCGCCGGCATGCTCATGAACACCGAGGGTGACGGGCACCGGCTCCTGCGTCGCGCCATCGCGCCGCGGTTCACCGCGGCCCAGTCGCGCGAACTGTGTGCGACCTTCACGCAGGAGATCGTCGACGACACGCGCGAGCGACTGCTGCGCGGCGAGCGCGTCGACTTCGTGCAGGTCGCCCAGCTCGCGACGGGCATCGCCACGGTGCGGCTCGCGGGATGGAAGCTCGAGGGTGCGGAGCTGCATGCCCGGGCCCGGTACGTGTATGCGAAGTCGATCGAGCTCAGCGCCAGCATGTCGGCACTGACCTGGAAGGCGAAGGACGCCGACATCGAGAACGCCCAGCGCATCGTGGAGGAGATGACGGCCGACATCCACGTCTCCTACGACGCGCAGGATCCGGAGACCGTGCCGGGGCTCCTCGCACTGGCGGGCGTGCCGTTCGAGCAGGCGCGTGGCGTGATCGGCACGCTGCTGGTGGCGGGCATCGACACCACGGCGTCGGCGCTCACCCGCATGGTGGCCCTGCTGTGTGACTCGGATGAACTCGCACGCCTGCGCGCCGACCCCACGCTCGTCGGGTCGGCGGTCGACGAATCCCTGCGCCACGTCGCTGCGGTACCGGTGGTGACGCGCACCACCACGGAGGCGACGCACCTGCACGGCCACGACCTGCCGGCCGACTCCGCAGTGCTCGTGCTCATCATGAACTGCCTCAAGGACGAGGTCGTGCTGGAGAACGCGCGTGATTTCCGAGCGAACCGTGAGATGTCGCGCGAGGTGCGCAAGCTGTGGTTCGGGTCGGGCCAGCACTTCTGTCCCGGCCAGTTCGTCGCACGGGAGCTGATGTCGAACTTCGCGACGATGTTCGCCGAGCTCGACCGACCGATCCGCATCGTGCGGCGTCAGGCCGCGCGCAAGGTGCTCATGCCCAACTACGCCCGCCTGGAAGTGGAGTTGGTTCGCTGACCGGGGCCACCGACGGCACCACCGCGTCGCGGTAGGCGACGAGGCGCTTGCGCGTGTCGCACCAGAGGTTGACCCGGAAGCACCGGAACCCCGACAGGAGCGTGACCTCCGGTGTCTCGTGGAAAATCGGGTTCTCGTCGTGGATGCGCTTGAGGTAGTAGTTGGGAACCATGGGCACGAGGTGGTGCACGTGGTGGTAGCCCGCGTCGGCTAGGATCCATCGCAACACCCAGTTCAGTCGCAGGAAGGTGCTCCCCTGCAGGGCCGAGGTGGTGTAGTTCCA
>JAOPYW010000363.1 GCA_025964405.1 Thermoleophilia bacterium
GACGCCGAGGCGGCGCTGACCCCGATCGCGACGCCGACGGCGCCGACGGCGGCCGGGGCGGCGCGGGCGGGCGCGCCCGTGTCGGTCGGGTGGAGCGCGAACCTGACGCAAGGGCAGCGGTTCCAGGTCGAGGCGTCGACGAACGCGACGGCGACCGTCGCCGTGGTCGAGGATTTCGAATCGGGCCGCGCGAGTCGCGCGTTCACCACGTCGGGTGACCAGCCGTGGAAGATCGATGCGAGCGTCGGGCGCGACGGGGGCAAGTCGTTCAACCTGTCGGGGCTCACGAGCGAGCAGCAGTCGCGCCTCGAGCTCACGGAGACGATCACCGAGCCGACCGAGGTCGCGTTCACCTACAACTCGGGCGCCTCCGACGAGCTGTCGTTCTTCATCAACCGCGAGCTCCAGCAGGCGCCGTCGACGGGCACCGACTGGCGCGACTTCACCACCACGCTGCAGCCGGGCACCTACACCTTCACGTGGCTCGCCGCCGGCAAGTCGCGGCAGAAGTCGCCGATCGCGATCGACAACTTCCGTATCGGCAGCGTGAGTGACGCGAAGTGGACGCCGGTCGCGACGACCGCGCCGGGCGCGACGCAGGCCAGCTGGACACCGGGCGGTGCCACCGCCGACGCCGGCATCCGCGTGCGCGCCGACAACGGACGCTTCCAGGGTGACTGGGTGCAGGGCCCGAGCTTCGCGGTAGCCGACGCCTGATGCGCGTCGCCGCGCCCACAGCTCCCCTCGGCCCGACGGCTCCCCAGTCACCGGCGGCGCTCGTCGGCGCGACCCTCGACCGCGCGCGAGCACTGCCGTGGCTCATGCAGCTGCAGGTCGGTGGGGAGCCGGTCGCGGACATCATCGAGCGCACGCCGCGCTTCCGGTTCGACGGATCGGGCCTGCTCAGCCGACGCACCATCGTGCCCGAGACGTTGGCGGCGCAGGATGCGCTGCGCGGCGCGAGCGGCGCTCAGGTCGAACGGCAGCTGCGCGGGTGGCTCGCAACCTACGACGCGCAGTCGGCGGTCGTGCAGCTCGAGGGCGTGGCGTTCGCCACGGATGGCCGCAGCGCCGCGGTCAACAACCTGCTCGGTGGATTCGCGATGCCGGAGGCGCACACGAACGCGGAGGTCGTGGAGCGCCCGACCGCGGCCCAGCGCGCGGCGGTGCAGGCCGAGCTCGATGCGCAGTCGGTCGAGTTCGACCCCGAGCGCCAGGCCGAGCCACGTCCGTGGGGCATCGCCTACCCGACGATCAGCCTGTCACCGGCGACGAGCGAGGCGTTCTTCGACCTGGCCAAGGGCCGCCCCGTGATGCCGAACGTGATCGACCGCGCGGCGCATGTCATGGTGCACGAGCTGGCGCACCGCATGACCCCGCCCGACATGTCGACGCTCGACCCGCGGGGCGATCCCGAAGGGGCTTCGGCGCTCCAGCTCTTCAGCGAGGGAGCGGCTGACACGATCGCGAGCCTGCCCGGGTGGAAGCAGGACGCGGAGGTCCGCATGGGCTGGCCGACGGCCCCGGAGGCCGTGCTCTCCAAGTCATACTCGGGATTCGTGCGCACGATCGGCGCACTGCTCGCGCAGGCGGGCCTCGACACGGCCGATGCAGCCGACCGCCAGCCGATCATCGACCTGCTCGAACGAGGCCCCGTCGCCGACGAGCCGACAGCGCTCGCCGCCGCGATCGCGACGCACCGCGGCATCGCGGCGACGCACGTGCCTGAGCTCGCGAGCGCGATCGAGCACGTGGGTCGACACGGCATCTTCGACACCGACGTGAACAGTTACATGGCGCAGCAGATGGAGCTCACGGCGCGCACCAGGGCCGTCGTCGAGCTGACCGACCGCCTGGCTGCCGGCGACTGACGGGCACGCACCGGTTCGTGATCGACCGATGAGTTGGGCGGAGGGCGACCGTCTATCCTTGCGAACACACCGAGGAGGGCCCCGACATGCGCCAACTGATCGTCACCGCATTCATCTCGCTCGACGGGGTCATGGAGGCCCCCGGCGGCGAGGAGGGCTACCGCAATGCCGGCTGGACGTTCCGGGGCGTCGAGTTCGACCCGGCCGCGTACGCCAACAAGGGGCGGGAGCAGGAGGAGGCCACCGCACTCCTGCTGGGTCGCCGCTCCTACGAGGCGTTCGCCCCGGTGTGGCCGACCATGACGGCGGAGTTCCCCGGCTACAACGCGATGCCTCGCTACGTGGTCTCGACGTCGCTCGAGGAACCCGACGCGCGGTGGCCCGCCACGATCCTGCGCTCGGTCGACGAGGTCGCCGAGCTCCGGGCCGGTGAGGGTGGCCCCATCTCCGTGCACGGCAGCGCGACGCTCGGCAGGTCGCTCGCTGACGCCGGCCTCGTCGACCGGTACCACCTGCTCACCTTCCCGCTGCTGCTCGGTGCGGGTCGACGCCTGTTCAGCGACGCCGACAGGGACATGACCCGGCTCACGCTCGTCGAGCACGAGCGCTACTCCAACGGGGTGCAGTGGCAGGTCTTCGACGTCGAGCGCTGACAGCGCCTGACGTCGACGGGAGGTCAGACGTATTTCGGTGTCGGCTGCACGGCTGACGGCGTCGGGAACATGTGCCCGACGCCGTTGAGCGAACGACCGGAAGCGAGGGCCTCCTCCAACGTCATCGTCACCGCTGACGGCGCGTCGGCCGTGGGACCTGTCAGTACCGTTCCGATGACGTGGGTGCCGTTGCCGTCGGTGTCGACCGGCGCACGTGAGCCGGAGACCGGGTCGTACCAGTTGTAGGCACCCGCTTCGGCCTCGCCGATGGCACCGCGGTACGAGCCGATGGATGTCGATCCCCACGAGGAGTTCACGATGTCGCCTGCGCCCGAGGTCGCAGCATCCTCCTGCACCACGGCGCGCGCGGGCCACATGGGACCACCGGGCGGCACCATCCTCGGAGTGGGGACGGAGAACTGGACGGGAGCGGTCACGGGCGGTTCCTTTCGGGGACGGACTGCCTCGTCCTCGGCGCAGGCGCCCCTCAGGATCGTGGCGCACGCAGCAGGAGGCTCGGCGCGGCCGCGACGCTGGCCGCGCGTGACCGCGCGGAGTGCCGGTACTACGCTTCCGGCGCGTCGGGCGTCTCGCCGCGTCGCGGGTCGATCCAGTGCGTGAAGCTCGGCACCTTCTTCGCGAGCACGAAGATCCCCGCGAGGCAGGCGATGCCACCGCCGAGCGAACTCTGGCGCACGCCGATGAGCGAGCCCGCGCTGCCGGAGAGCATGTCGCCGACCGGTGGCCCCCCGGTCACGACCATGATGTGCACGGCGCTCATGCGGCCGCGCAGTTCGTCGGGCACGATCGTCAGCAGGATGGTCTGGCGGAAGACCGCACTGACCATGTCGGCGGCGCCCGCGATCGCGAGGAAGAGCAGCGCCATCCAGAACCAGGGAGAGATCGCGAAGATGGCGATGCACGCGCCCCACGCGGCGACCGCGAGGAGCACGGCGCGACCTTCCCGCTGCACGTTGCGGAACAGGCCGAGGAAGGCGATGCCGAGCAGCGCGCCGGCCGACGGCGCCGCGAACAGCAGCGAGTACGCGATCGGGTTGGCGTCGAAGATGCGGTCGGCGTACGCGGGGAAGAGCGCGCGCTGCTGGCCGAACACCATCGCGATGATGTCGGCGTAGAAGGAGGCGGCGAGCACGGGCCGTGACCCCACGAAGTGCACGGCCTCGACGATCGACGAGAACTCGAACTTGCGGCGCGTCTCGGGCATGAGGGAGGGCAACCCGAGGAAGAGCACGAACGCCACCACGAAGCTCGCGACGTCGACGAAGTAGGCCGGACCGAGACCGACGGTCGCGATGAGCACGCCGCCGATGACGGGGCCGAACGTGCGCCCTGACTGCGTGAGCACCTCGCGGAGCTGGATGGCGCTGCGCAGGTGGTCGGGTCCGACGAGCGCCGGGATCACTGCCGTGCGCGCGGGCCCGTCGATCGCCGCGAAGCACGACACGAGTGCGCCGAGCAGGTAGAGCGACCAGAGGGGCGGATGGCCGTGGAGCGCGAGCAGAGCCAGGGCCAGGCTGCAGCTCCCCATGAAGACCTGCACGACGACGAGGAGCTTGCGGCGATCCATCGCATCGGCGATCGCGCCGCCCGCGAGCGCGACGGTGAGCGTCGGCACGACCATGAACAGGCCGAGCAGGCCGGTCTCGAGCGTCGACTTGTGGAGGTGGTACACCTGGTAGAACAGCGCCACCAGCGTGACCTGGCTGCCCACGCTCGAGAGCAGCTGCGCGAGGAACATGCGGCGGAACGGTGCCGACGCCCGCAGGGCGCTGGTGTCGATCGTCGCCTTCTTGAGGATGTCGCGCAGCCGGCGTCGCGGCTGGATCGGGCTCGGTGTCTCGTCGGCGGTCACCGGGTGAAGGATACCGATCGATCAACACTCGGGAATGGGCCGTCATGGATCTGGCTCGTACGCTTCACGGAGGAGCGGGTTCGTGGCCTCACGTCAGCAAGGATCGGTGCCGATATGGTCGGAAATGACGACCACCCGTACCATCATCATCGGATCCGCAGTAGTCGTCGTGGCCCTAATGCTTGCGATTGCCGGGACCGGCTTCGCGAGCTATCGCTACATGTCTCAGGTGAATGTCATGCCGCTCGGTGGCACTGCGTCCCGATTGCCGGAGGACCCCTTGGGAAGGCAGCTTCGATCGAGCTCCGTTCCCGCGCTGCAACGTCTCGGTGCTGCGCACATATCCTTCCGGAACTCGCGACGGAACCGCCTGCAAGAGGTCGAGCGTCTGGAGCGCCTCCGTCCTCCGCTCGGATGGCGAGCGGTTCACGAAGCCATCATCGCCATCGAGAAGTCGCACGCCACCGCCCAGGAGGCAGACTTGGCCACCATGGAGTTCGCCGCGGCGGCGCTCGGGGCCGCGCCGACCCAGCGCCAACTCGACCAGGTCAGGGCCAGTGCCGGATACCTCGCCCGCGTCGCCGCAGCAGATCGAGCTTGGCGATCGGCATATCAGTCGATGGTGGTCGCGTCAGCGACCCATCCACGTGTCCCGTTCTCGCACTACCTCTGGGGAGGCATCTCGCCGCAGCGCACCGACGCCTTCACGCTCCGGCCGTCGATCTCCGAGGGAGTGCCGAAGCCGGCGCCGATACCTACGGTCACCGAAGGAGACAACGCGACGCTGGCACTGTTGTCGGATTCGGCGCCCGACGGCAGCGACGGCGACAGCGACGTGGTCGCCCTGCCTGACAGCGTGTGCTGTCCATGACCCCAGCAACGCACTGGTCGTGGAGTCAGTCCAGATCGACCCTTCGTGTCGAAGGCGCTGGCGCTCACCGGTGCAGCCTACCCGCGCCGCTCGAACGGCCGGTCCTCAGGTGACGGTACTGTCGTGCCGATGAGGTCACATGGTTCGCTCTCGCGCCAGCATCCTCACCATCATCGCGTCGCTACTGCTGCTGGCACTCAGTGCCGTGGTGCTGCACGAACGTTCCGCGTGGCAGTACATCCAGCGCGAAGATTTCACGCTGGGGGAGCCCGTGAGCTCGTTCGACCCGATCGCCGATCGGCTGCAGGCATCGAGGTCACCGATCCTCAAGGAGATCGGGCGCGACCACCTGAGGGCGCATCGGTCGGAGTTGGCCTTCGCGGCTGAGATACGCGCCCGGCACGCATCGCGCGCGCCGCTCGGGTGGAAGGGCGTCGTGGCCGCCGACGATGCGTACGCGCGGGCCCAGATGGCCGCACGAAAGGTTGCGCAACGCCGCATGGTTGACGTCGCAGCGCAGCTCGGCGCGTCGCCTTCTGCGGCGACCGTCGCGGCCGTCCGCACGAGCGCGCGTTATCGCACCGGATTGGAGGAAGCCCGGGCTGCCGCTGCTGCTGTCAATCGCGCGGCTGCACGCGCGAATGATGTCACCGTGCCCGGCATCCTCGCCCGGTGGGAGCGAATTCCGCGCGATGCCAATCAGCCGTTCCAGCCCTGGGAGCCGACCGCGACGCCCCGGCGGGCGCGCTGAGGGGCTGTGGAGGGGAATCGAAGCGTTCGCGCTATCGCCCCTGTTTCGACATCCCCAGTACCGCACTGGCGAGCTCCTGATCGGATGGACGAGAACGTCAGGCATGGGAGTTCGCGTGCGAACCTCCGCACAACCCGTCGGAACCGGTAGGCGCGCAGACATGAGGCTGACGCGTCGCCGTCGGACGTGGCAGTGATGTGCTGGCGGGCCCGCCGACGCCGGCCTGCGACCATTCCGCGAATGAGAGGAACCATCATGTCAACGCTGCAGCAGCACGTGACGCGCAACATCAGCTCTCCCGATGAGATCCGTGAATTCCCGCACGGTTCAGGTGAGCTGCGAGTGCTCGACCTCGGTGACGAGGTACTCGGGCACGCCACCTTCCGGCCCGGTTGGCGCTGGTCGAACGACATGCAGGAGACCGCCGGGACCCACAGCTGCGAGGTAGGGCACAACCTGTTCGTCATCTCGGGTCGCATGGGGATCCGCATGGACGACGGCAGCGAGTTCGAGATCGGTCCCGGAGACGCCTGCTTCATCGCACCCGGGCATGACGCCTGGGTGCTCGGCAGTGAACCGTGCGTGTCAGTCGACTGGACCGGTGCGCGCACCTACGCGAAGTAGGTAGGCCGCCGCACGCGTGAGGGGCCGCATCCGGAGATGCGGCCCCT
>JAOPYW010000364.1 GCA_025964405.1 Thermoleophilia bacterium
CCGCGCGATCGATCCGGGCTCGCCCCACAGCTCCAACCGCTCGAGCTCCTCATCCACGAGCGCCAACGCCTCGGAGCGCCGCCCGAGCCCGAGCAGCGCCTCGGCGGCCCCGGCGCGCCAACCGGCGAGCCACGCCCCGTTGACGTCGCGACCGAACAGGCCGGAGCAGTGCGCGTGGTACTGCTGCCACGATTCGAGCGCAGCGAGGTCATCGCCGGTCGCCATCGCCAACGCACCTCGCGCATCGAGGATCGGCAAGAGGGCCAAGGTGCGCTGCCAGTCAGCCTCCGTCGCGGCATCGATGGCGAGCAGGTCGCGCGCCTCGTCGTAGGCCCCCTGCGCGGTGCACGCCAGCGCACGGGTCGCGATCGCACTCGGACGGAACGTCTCCCACTGCACTGCCTCCACGCCGGGGGCGTCGACGATGGCGAATGCCGGATCGAGCTCCGACCCCACGTCGGCGAGGCGCCCCTGTTCGTAGGCCACGTACGCCAGGATGCACGATGCGGTGGCGAACGGAATCGGCTGCGCGTTCGCTCGGGCGACGACCTGCACGCGCTCGGCCACGGCCCGCGCGTCGGCGAGCTCACCCGCCCCGAGGAACGCCGCCGTGACGGCCCACGTGGCGGGGTCGTCGAGGCCAGCCTCCGCGATGAGGGCCCCGTCTCCCCAGGCAGCCCGCGCGAGGTCGACGGTTCCGGCACGATCACGGGCCTCGATCAACATCTGCACGCCGGCGACGTGCGCGAACGCGATGCGTTGCGCCACGACACGCGGCTCCAGCGAATCGACCATCACCGTGCTCAGGCGCTGCACCACGTCGGGGTCGAGCATGAGCGGGGTGAACACCACGGCCGCGGCCCAGCCACATTCGAGCTCGAGTCGGCGCGTGGCCTCCACGCCCGGCCCTGCAGTCGCGATGGCGCGATCGAACGTGGCGACCGATCCCCCGAAGTCGCCGCGCTGGAATCGCGCACGACCCATCGCCTCCAGCAGCTGCACCGACCGGCTCACGTCGACTGACACCCCGAGCGCACGCTCGATCCATGCGTCGGCCTGCGCCGAGCCCAGCCGCGCGTGCGTCTCAGCGATCTCGGCGAACAACTCGGCCAGGCTGGCCGGATCGAGTGGCGCAGCCTCGGCCACGGCTCGTTGCAGGAGCCGCTGCGCGTGTAGGGCCGACCCGCGCTCGAGCGCCAGCGCAGCGGCCCTGCGCAGCGCGCGCACGGCAGCAGGGTCACCAAGGGGCGGGGCCAGGAGCAGGTGCTCCGCAACCTGGTCGGCCGGAGCGCCCTGCCCGGTCAGCCCGACGGCAGCGCGCGCATGCAGGCGCGCGCGCTCCTGTGCGTCGATCGCTGCGGTCACCGCGCTGCGCAGGAGCGGATGCGCGAACGACGCGCTCCCACCCTCGAGCAGGTCGGCCCGCACGAGCTCCGCGATCAGCCCGTTCATGGCGGCCCGGTCGACTCCCGCGACATCAGCCACGAGTGGAGGCGGCGTGCCGGGTTCGAGCACGGCCACGGCGTCGGCGACGCGACGCGCGTCATCGCTGCACGCCTGGAGCCGCACGCGCGCCCACGCTGCGACCCGATCGGGCGTCACGTGCTCGACCTCGGCAGCATCCGTGACCGGGCGCGCGACCAGCTCCATCAGCAGCTCGTGAAGCAGGAAGGGATTGCCGCCGCTGGCAGCGGCGCAGGCATCGACGAGCCCAGCGTGCACGGCCCCGGCGGGCAACATGCGACGCATGAGCGCCTCGACCGACTCGCGGCGCAGTGGCGCGGGTTCGACGGGGCACACGTCGGGCTGCTGCACGAGACGCGCGGTGGCCTCGGGATCGACCCGAGACGCGAGCAGGAGCGCGACCGGCAGGCCGTCGAGCCGCCGGGCCAGGTAGGTGATCCAGTCCCGGGAGGGCCGATCGACCCACTGGAGGTCGTCGACCACCAGCACGATCGTGGCGTGCTCGCCGAGCTCGGAGACAAGCAGCTGCAGCGCGTGCATCACGGCGAAGCCGCGGTCGCCCTCGCTCGGCTCGGCGGAACCGCCGGAATCGAACACCGGTGCCGCCGCGCGAGCCGACGACTGCAGGAGCGCGCCGACCCCGTGCGGCGCCACGAGCGCGGGAGCGAAGAGGGAACGCACAACGCCGAAGGGCGCGTCACGCTCGAGCTCACCTCCGATCCCGTGCAGCACGGTGCAGCCCTGCACGCGCGCGAGATCGACCGCGGCCCCCAGAAAAGCGGTCTTGCCGATGCCGGGCGGGCCCGTCACGAGCAGGCACCCACCGACGCCGCGGCCTGCGCGCGCGAGCAGGTCGCGGACGGCATCGAGTTCAGCCTCGCGCTGCAGGAGCGGAGGCGTCTCGGATGGCTCGGAAGCAGGCATCATGACGAAATACTACCCGGGGGAGCTAGTGCGATTTTCGACGCTGCTTCGTAGGTTATCGCGGTCGCCCCGCCGCGTGCAGGCCCCCCCGGCGCACGCGGCGGGCGACGATGCCGTCGACCACGCCGGCCGGAACCCATCAGACCGCGGCGGAATCCTCGTAGCGGGCCGGGAGCGGCTGCTCCTCGCGCCCGTCGAACGCGGCGGCGATCGACGCGGAGGAACCGAGCTGCGGCTCCATCCGCGTGCTGACGTAGGAGCGCGCTCCACCGCGCCACCGGGCTGCCAGGGCCGTCAGCACGAGGAGCGATGCGGCGACGACGATACCCACCACGCCCGCGATCACGATCGGATCGGTTGCCTCGTCACCCAGCAGCACCAGGCCGCTCGACGCAGCGAGCAGGGTGGTTCCGGTGGCGATCGCGCGGGTCAGGTACATGTCTCGAGCGTGCGTCTGCATGGGGATCTCGTCAACTCACTGGAGCGATGAACATGTTGCAAGGTGCACCAATCGCAAGCGCGAGGGTGCACACGGTCTCATCGGCAGACGGCTCCCCAGCTTGAGCGTCCGCCCGATCACACGGCGGAATGCCGCATCGGGAGCGAGGTTGGTAGCATCGAGGCACCCACTCGCCCGCCCCCACCCCCGGAGTTCCCGACCCGATGGACGCGACCGCACCGGCACCTGCCGCGCTCGACCAGCTCTGCATCAACACGATCCGCACGCTCTCGATGGAGGCCGTGCAGCGCGCCAACTCCGGGCACCCGGGTACGCCGATGGCCCTCGCGCCGCTCGGACATCGACTCTTCACCCGCCACCTGCGCCACGATCCGGCGGCGCCCGAGTGGGCCGATCGCGACCGCTTCGTGCTGTCGTGCGGGCACGCCTCGATGCTGCTGTACTCGCTGCTGCACCTCTCCGGGTACGACCTGTCGCTCGACGACCTCAAGAACTTCCGCCAGCTGCACTCGCCGACTGCCGGCCACCCCGAGCGCGGGGAGGTTCCGGGCGTCGAGTTCACAACCGGGCCGCTCGGCCAGGGCGTCTCGTCGGCCGTCGGCATGGCATTGGCCGAACGCATGCTCGCGGCTCGCTTCAACCGCGAGGGCCACGACATGGTCAACCACCGCACGTGGGTGATCGCCTCCGACGGCGACCTGATGGAAGGCGTCGCGTCGGAGAGCGCCTCGCTCGCGGCACACCTCGGGCTCGGACGCCTGACCGTGTTCTGGGACGACAACAAGATCACGATCGACGGCACGACCGAGCTCAGCTTCACCGAGGACGTGGGTGCGCGCTACGCGAGCTACGGCTGGCAGGTGCTGCACATCAACGACGTCGAGGACCTCGAGGCGATCGACGAGGTCGTGGCACAGGCCAAGGCCGATGACCGCCCGACCCTGATCGTGACGCGCACGCACATCGGCATCGGCTCACCGCTGCAGGACACCTCCAAGGCGCACGGCGCGCCGCTCGGCGACGAGAACATCCGCACGACCAAGCGCGGCTGGGGCTGGCCCGAGGACAGCGAGTTCCTCGTTCCCGAGGAAGTGCGGGAGGAGTACGCCGTCGTCGCCGAGGAGGGCGCCGCGGACAACGCCGGCTGGACCGCACGCTTCGACACCTACCGCGCCGCCTTCCCGGAGCTCGCGCGCGAGTTCGAACGCCAGCTGCGCGGCGAGCTTCCGGCCGGCTGGGCCGACGACCTGCTCGCCACGAGCTTCGAGGGCAGCGGGGAGCTGGCGACGCGCCAGGCCTCCGGTAAGGCGATCGAGCTGTTGACGGCTCGCGTGCCGGAGCTGATCGGCGGCAGCGCCGACCTCGCCGAGTCGAACCTCACGCACATCCCGAACACCAGCAACGTCGAGCACGGCAGCTACGAGGGTCGTACCCTCAATTTCGGCATCCGCGAGCATGCGATGGCGGCGATCGTGAACGGCGTGCACGCGCACGGAGGCCTGCGGGCGTTCGGCGCGACGTTCCTCATCTTCAGCGACTACATGCGGCCGGCGGTTCGCCTGTCGGCACTCATGGGTCTCCCCTCGATCTGGGTCTACACCCACGACTCGATCTTCGTGGGCGAGGACGGACCCACGCACCAGCCGATCGAACAGCTCGCCTCGCTGCGCGCGATCCCGAACCTGGTCGTGCTGCGGCCGGCGGAGGCGAACGAGACGCTCGCCGCCTGGAAGCTCGCCCTCGAGCAGACCGATCGGCCCGTCGCGCTCGCACTCACGCGCCAGAAGCTCCAGCCGTTCCAGTACGGCGGCGGCTCGGTGCTGCAGGGCGCGCAGGTCGACAAGGGTGCCTACGTGCTCCGTGAGGCCTCGGGCGGCACCCCGGAAGTGATCATCGTGGCGACCGGCAGCGAGGTGCACCTCGCGCTCGCCGCCGCCGACGAACTCGAGCAGGACGGTGGCACCCCGACGCGGGTCGTGAGCATGCCGAGCCAGGAGCTCTTCGAGGAGCAGCCGCGCGAGTGGCGCGAGCAGGTGCTGCCGCGATCGGTGCGCGCCCGGGTCGCCGTAGAGGCAGGCACGACCTTCGGATGGCATCGATACGTCGGTAGCGACGGCGAGATCGTGGGCATCGACCGCTTCGGCACGTCGGCGCCAGGCGAGCAGGCGGCCATCGCGCTGGGGCTGACGGTCGACGCCGTGGTCGCCGCTGCGCACCGCACCCTCGCAACGCTCCACGGGAACGACTGACCATGGCCACTCCTTCCCGACACACCATCGCCATCGGGGCCGACCACGCGGGCTTCCAGCTCAAGGACGAGGTCGGGCGCATCCTTGCGCACGCCGGGTTCGACGTGCTCGACCTCGGCACCAACACCGCCGACGCGGTCGACTACCCCGACTACGCCGAGGCCGTGGGCGCGGCCGTCGTCGACGGACGTGCCTGGCGCGGCGTGATCGTCTGCGGCTCCGGCGCTGGAGCATGCATCGCCGCGAACAAGCTCCGCGGCATCCGTGCGGCCCTCGCGCACGACACGTACAGCGCCCATCAAGCGGTCGAGCACGACGATGCGAACGTGCTCTGCCTCGGCGCGCGCATCATCGGCGGTGCCGTTGCCGAGGAGATCGTGCTTGCCTGGGCGCATGCAGAATTCACCCACGAGGAGCGTCACCAGCGGCGCCTCGACAAGGTGCTCGCCATCGAGGCGCGCGAGACGACCGAAGGATCCTTCCGATGAGTACTCCCAACCCCGCACTCGACCAGCTGGGCCGGCTCGGCCAGGCCCCGTGGCTCGACTCGATCGGCCGTGACTGGCTCGACACGGGCGAGCTCGAGCGCATGCGTGACACGTTCGCGCTGCGTGGCGTGACAAGCAACCCGTCGATCTTCCAGGCCGCACTCAGGCACGAGGCCTACGACTCCGACATCCGGGCGCTGGCCAGCCAGGGCCTCGACGACCGGGCGATCTTCCAGCGGCTCGCGGTCGACGACATCCGACGAGCGTGCGACGTCTTCCTGCCCGTGCACGAGGCAACCGGCGACGGACACGTCTCGATCGAGGTCGATCCCGACCTCGCGCACGACACCGAGGGCACGATCCGCCAGGCGCAGGAGCTGTGGCGGGAGATCGCTCGGCCCAATCTCATGGTGAAGATTCCCGCGACCGCCGCTGGCCTGCCGGCCATCGAGCAGGTGCTCTCGGAAGGCATCAACGTCAACGTCACGCTCCTCTTCGACGTGGGGGTCGCACACGCGGTGCGCGAAGCGTGGCTGCGGGGACTCACCAAGCTCCACGAGACCGGCGGCGACGTGTTCGGCGTCACGAGCGTCGCGTCGTTCTTCGTGAGTCGCGTCGACGCGAAGGTCGACGCGATGCTCGAGGCGCTCGACTCGGAGCACGCCTCGGAACTCCGCGGCACGGCGGCGGTGGCCAACGCCGTCCTCGCCTGGGCCGACGCACAGCGCCTGTTCGAGGATCCTCGATGGACGCCGCTCGCGGCGGCCGGCGCACAGCCGCAGCGACTGTTGTGGGCGAGTACCGGCACGAAGGATCCTGCGTATTCCGACATCAAGTACGTCGAGGAGCTGGTCGCGGCTGACACGGTCAACACGATGCCGCTTCCCACGATCGAGGCCTACGCCGACCACGGCGTGCCGGCGATCACGATCGACGCGGCACGCGTGGAGCGTGCACGCCGCGAGCTCGATCGGCTGATGGAGGCCGGCATCGACATGACGGTCGTCACCGACGAGCTGCGCGACGAGGGCGTCACGGCGTTCGTGAACGCGTTCGACGGCCTGATCGCCGACCTCGCCTCCAAGCGCGCCACGGTCACCAGCTGAACGTCGTCCAGCCCGCGCTGAGATGACGACGCACACATGAGGGGCCCCGGCTGTCACGGCCGGGGCCCCTCATGTGTGCGTGCGGTGTTGCTTGGGGTGCTGCTGCAGCCGGGCGCGCCGGACGTGGCGGTCGAGGTCGGTCGTGTTCGCGAACCGGGGGGCGGTTGCGGATCGACGCTCGATCGTTGGCCACGCCGTGTAGATGCGGGCCGAGCTGCGAGTGGTGTGCGTTGTCGAAAGTGTCAGTCGGCGTGCGAGAAGACGAGGTCGGCGCTACCCATCGGCTTCGGGTCGTCGAGCAGCGTCGGCACCGTGTGCGGACGGTTGATCGAGTAGCTCGGCGTCTTGGCGTTGAAGTCGGCGATCGCCTTCTCGATGATGTGGCGAGTCTTCGCGTTGAGCTTCGTCGTCTCACCGGGCGTCGAGCCACTTGCCGCCGGCGTCACGCGCGGAGCGGTCGGCGCGCCGCCCGGCGCGGCCGGGGCAACGTGGGTCGACCCAGTTGCAGCCGTCGGCTTCGCTGCGCTGCCTGCCGTGCCTCCGGCCGTCGCTGCGGGCGCCTTGGCTGCGTCGCTGGCCACCTCGGTGGCCGCCTCGGATGCGCCCTTGTACCAGGACGGTGCGAGGCCTTGGCTCGAGAGCTTGGCGAGGTTGCCGAGCTGTCGAGTGGCCATGAGGCCGTCGGTTCGCGCAAACCCGATCGTGCTGGCGACGGTACCTGCGAAGAGCTGTCCGAGACCGGTCAGCGCCGGATTGTTGGCGGCGGCGAGGTCACCTGCGATACCGGCCATGGCGGCGAGCTGCGTGCGACCATCGCCGACGCGCAGCGTTCGGGCGACGTTGATGAGCTGCGTTCCGTCCTTGGCGACCGAGGTCGACATGGGCAGCGCACTCATCTTGGTGAGCTTGCCGAAGATACCGGCCGACCCGGTCATGACGCGCTGCCCGGTCTTGATGTCGTCGAAGAGGTGGTTGAGCGAGGTCGCGATGATCTCGCCGTTCTTGACCACCGGCACGCCGTCCTTGACCGCGAGGAGCTTCGCGAACCCGGTCTCCGCCAGCGCAGCCTTGGCAGCTGCTTCTGCGTGGGCACCACCGATGAGCACCTTGTGCTCCATCGTGAAGGGAACGAGCGCCTTGAGCTTCTTGCCGGCACCCCAGGTGAGTACTTCACCGAGCTTGCTGTCGGCGACGACTGCAGTGCCCTTGGTGAGGTCGCCGACCTTGAACAGGTTCTCGTAGCCACCCTTGGCCGCGCCGAAGCCCTTCACGAGCTGGCCGACGCCACGCACGCTGGCGAACAGGGCGAGGCCACTGAGCGCGGCGAGGCCGATGTTCATCGGGTTGGTGCGATCGATCTCGTTGCCCGACACGACCTTCTTGCCGAGTACGTACTGGAGCAGCTCGCCGCCCGGGAAGAAGCTGATGCCCGTCTGGAGCGCCTTCTGGAAGCCGGAGAGCTTGCTCGACCGCTGCCCGTTGACGATCGACTGGAGCGCCTTGTCGTCGGGTGCCGGGTCGGTGAGGATGATCGACCACATGTCGACGGGGCTGATGCCGGCCTCGGTGAACTTCTTCGTCCAGCCGCGCTCGGTGAAATCTGCGAGCTTCTCGGCCGCCGTGTTGTAGGCGGCCTCGGTGCCACCCGCACTCGTGGTGTTCTGCTGGTACAGCTGCACGAGCTCCGGCGGCATGCCGAGGGCCGTGAACTTCGCGGTCCACTCCTCGCTCCATGCCGCGCCAGCTGACTGTGACGGGTTCGTCCCACCCTGCTGCACCTGCTGCACGGCCTGCGCGTAGACCTTGTCGAGGTCGGCGCCGCGGAGGCCCTTCACCTGGACGGCCTTCGCGAGTTCGGCGACGTCGGCAGCCGGAATGCCGAGCTGGAGGAACTTCTGCTCCCAGGCGGCGTCCCAGCCACGGTCAGCGCCCGACGTCGAGCCCTGGCCGGGCGCGCCGGGTGTGTCCTTCGCGCCCGGCGTGCCGGGCGTGCCGGGCGTGCCGTTGGCGGTGTTCGTCGCTCCCTGCACGGCACCGTCGTGGACCGACTGGTACACGTGGGCGAGCTGCTCGTTCGTGAGCGGCTGGGAGCCGATGCGGGCCACGTCTGCGGCAGGAAGCCCGAGCTTGCCGAACTCGGCCTGCCACTGCGGCCAGGTGTCGAGCGCACTGGCGGAGCCGGCCGGACCAGCCGACGGCGCCGACTGCGTGGGCGTCGTCGCCGGGGTCGCCGGCAGCGTCTGGGTCGGCGCGGCCTGTGCGGGCACGGCGATCGGCTCGGGTGCGGCGCCGTTGGCAGCAGGCGCCGGCACGTACTGCACGGTCGACTGCTCGCCCTTCAACGGGGCGTAGGTCGCTGCGGCAGAGCCGCCACCCATCACCGGAGCCGGCGCCTGGGCGTCGGTCGTGGTCGGTGCGATGGTCGCGGCAACGGCCGGTGCCTGCGGCACGACCGGTGTGGCCGCGCACGGCGTACAACATGAGCTGATAGCTGACATCCAGACTCCCCCCGAAGTCTCGAAATGCAATTCCCCCGTGTGGGCACAGGGCCCTCACACCTGTCTATCGAGTACGGGCGCCGATCTGTTGCAGCATCACGACGACGGGCCCGACACCTGAGTGTCGAGCCCGTCGTGCGCGTCGTATCCGTCCCGGATCCTTGGGTTCAGGCAGCTGCCTGCTGCTGCGCACCGACCGCCTGGCCGCCGCCCTGCGCCTGCTGCACGATCGCCATCATCTGCTGGAGCTCCTGCTGTGCGGTCGCGACCGCCGCCTGCTGCTCGGGCGTCTGGTTGGGCGTTGCCTGGGCCTGCGTGATCGCCGTGTTCAGCGACTGCAGCTCCGTGAGCTGCTGCTGCGGCGGCAAGGCCGCGAACTGCTTGAGGTACGCCTGAGCCTCGGCATCGGGCTGGCCTGTAGGCGCACCGCCCGGGGCGGTCGCCGCACCCCCGGCACCGGCAGCCGCACCGCCACCACCCGCCGCTGCAGTAGCTGCGGCAGCGTCTGCGTCCTTCTTGGCCTGCAGCTGCGGCTTGATGCCGAGGAAGTAGATGCCGCCGGCCGCGGCAGCTGCGATGCCACCGAGGATGCCGAACTTCGCGCCGCCGCCCAGTCCCTTGAACGTCGCCATGACGCCCTGGGTCTCGAACACGCTGCCCTTGTTGAGCATGTCGATGGCCTTGAACGAATCCTCGACCGCGCCAGGGCGAATCGCTCCCCAGACCTTCTGGAACGTCGTGGTCGGGGCCTTGATGAGGTTGGCGGCAGCGAGGTCGCGTGACGCCTCGCCCAACACCTGTCCACGCAGGAGCGCATCGAGGTTCTTGACGCCGCCGGCCGCGATCTTCTGCTGCACGGCCTCGGGCAGCGAAGCCAGGATCTTCGCACGGGTCGCGGCATCCGCCGAGTCGACCATCGCCGATGCGACGTGGGCAGCAGTAGCACCGCCCGTGCCTCGGGCATCGGCGATGAGCGTCGCCTTGTTGCCCTTGAACATCGATTCGATCATCTGCTTGCCGCGCGACATCACCGTGCTGCGCGTGTTGCTCTGGAAGCCCATGAGCGTCAGCTTCTGCGGCGTCGCGCCCCACATGTTGCGGTCGCCAGCGATGATCTCCTTGAGCGCCTGGTCACCGAGCTGGCGAGCGATCGAGCCTTCTGCGAGCTTGCCGACACCGGCCTCGAGGTTCTTCACGGTCGACAGGCCGGAGATCACGCGGTTCTGCTGGGTGCCCGGCAGGAAGCTCAGGAGCTTGTTGACGCCCGTGAGGTTCTCCATGCCAGCGGCCTTCGCGACCGCCGCAGCGGCCTCGCTCGAGCCGATCGCCGCATTGCCGGCGATGACGTTGCCGACGCCCTTGGCGTAGGCCGAGATCGTGACGGCACCCGCCACCGCGCCGAGCGCGTCGATCCAACCGGCCATGCCGTTGTTCCAGAAATCGAGCTTGATCCGCTCGCCCGAGATCGGGTCGTGCCCGCCGAAGAGCGGCGAGAGCGCCACGCGGACCGCACCCCACGCCGGGATGAACGACCACGGCAGGAAGCTCTTGAGCATGTTGAACGGGTCGTCCTTGGTGCGGGCCTGTGACACCGCATCCTTGAGCGCCTGCCCCTTGAGCGCGCCCTGGTTCGCCTGCATGGCGATGCCGAGCAGCTCGGAACGCTTGAGCTTCTTGGCCGACTTCAGGTCGACGTACTCCTCGCCGTGCTCGGCCGCGAACTTCTTGATCTCGGCATCTCCGGCCTGCACGACCTGGTCGAGCGACTCCTGGAGCTGGGCCTCGTCGGCACCTGCGGCGCCCGTCATGGTGAGCTGCTGCACCGACTCGGCCGGCAGGCCTGCGTCGAGGAACTTCTGTGCCCACGCCATGTTCCACCCGGGCGGGCCCTTCGGAGCGGCGGTGGCCGCACCGGCCTGCTGGGAAGGAGCGGTCGCCTGGTTGCCCTGCGCGGCGTTGGCGTACTGGGCCTGCGTGGTACCGCCGGGGGCGCCGCCACCGGTGACCTGTGCGCCCGTCGTCGCGCCTGGCTGCGGCGCGCCGGAGTAGGTCGTCGGCACCGATGCGTTCGTGACCGTGGGCTGCTGCCCCCCGGTCGCTGGCACGCCGGCGTTCGCGGCTGGAGCGATGGCGATGGGTGCATAGGCGGCTGCGCCGGCCTGGACCCCCCCGATGTTCGACACGTCACTCACGGTCTGATCCCCCCAGATACAGACAACCCTTCTCCGCTCTATCGCTCCTCAGCCGGAAGTTGTTGCAGCGAGTTGCCGAATCACGCCGTGCGCGGCCGCGCGCCCGAGCACGAGTGCCTGCGCCAGGCCACCCGCCGTGCCGCCCCGTCCGACGTCGGCTGCATCGGCGCCCACTGCGTAGAGGCCGGGCACCCCGACGACGGCGGCGTCCGCATCGACGACGATGCCGCAGCGCGAATGGGTGAGCCCCGCCACCACCGGCATGCGAACCACGGGGGAGCCGTCGGCGGCAGACGCCTCCTGCACGTGGAGCCCGAGCGTGCGCGCCAGCGTGACGATGTCGGCCACCGGCCCCGCATGCACCGTCGATGCGAGTGCACCGGCGCCGAGTTCGATCCAGCCGCGACCCGTGGTGCGCGCGAGCTCCCACGCCTGCAGTGCCCCGCTCCAGTCGTGCGAGGCTCGTTCGATGCCCGCACCGTGCGCGTCGAGGAGCCGATGGTCCTCGAGCGAGCCCAGCTCCCCGAACGGAATGAGGAGGCGTTCCAGCGCCGCGCCCGCTGCGTCGGGAACCAGGCGCGTGAAGCATTCGCCATCGACCGGAACGCTGCGCGGCACCCCGAGCCCAGCAATCGCAGCGAGCGTGGAACCATCGCCACCGTTACGCGCTCGTACGCTCCAGCACGCCGCCACGCTGGTGGGCGCCTTCGACTCGCGGGCGATGCGCTCGACGTCGGCCGCATACCCGCCCCCGGCGAGCACGATCACCGAGGGGTGCAGCTCGGTCGACGTGACCGCACCGTCGTGGTCACACGACGTCGTGGCCCGCCACGTGGAACGGTCGGGCTCGACCCGCTCGAGGCTGGTTCCGACGTGCAGTCGATCGGTGGGCAGGTGCGCGACGAGCGCCTCGATCATCTGGTCGGTGTCGACCCGCACACCTTCGGTGAAGGTGCGGCCGGTGCCACGCTCGATTACGCGCACTCCCTGTTCCTCGAGCCACGCCACGGCCGGGTCGAAGCCGTCGAGCACGGTGTGCTGGAGCGCCCGATCGCCGAGGGGCGCACCGCTCCGGTAGCCGTCGAGGTCGGTGTACCGCCAGATCCAGCCGGCTGACTCACGCGAGGCGCCGCCCACCTGCGCACGCCGCTCCACCACGGTGGTCGCGAGGCCGGCCTGGTGCAGGGTGACGGCAGCGGTCAGCCCGGCGAGCCCCGCGCCTGCGACGACCACGGAGCCGGTCATCGCCGGCTCAGTTGGCGCCCATGGGCACGAGCTGCTCCACGAACTCGACGAGCACGTCGTCGGGACCGGGCACGAAGACCGCACGTGAGTGTGGCGCCTCCACCCAACGATCGATCGGATCTCCGTCGTGCTCGAACGCATCCCGCCATGCGGCTGCATCCTCGACGAGCACGCCGACGTGGTCGAGCATGCCCGCGTCGCCGTCAGGGAGCTCCTCGCGCACGAGTGTGATGATGCCGTCGACGGCGCCCTCCCCGACTTCCACGGCGGCGACGTCGGGTCCCTGCGCGATGACCTGCATGCCGTGCGCCGCAGCGAACCCGGCGGCCGCGGCGGCCGGATCGTCGGAGCGGAGCGCGATGCCCACGAGCGCGTGGCGCGGCAGCTGTGCGGCCTCAGGCCCCAGCGTGTCGGCCGACGTGAACGTGAGCACGAGCCCGTTGTCGAGGGTCACCGGCGGCTGCACGGTGCGGCCGCTGGGCTCGACCAGCACGAGCGAGACGAGCTGTCGCGCGGTCGGTGCCGTGCCGGGCGAGGCGTCGAGCAGCGTGACCTTGCCATGCTCGAAGTCGGGACCGATGAGCGTGAACCGCTCGGTGCGGTCGATCACGTGCACGTCGAGCAGCTCGAGCAGCTGGTCGGCGAACGCGTCACGGTCGGCGACCCTGATCGCGACGTGGTCGAGCGCGCGGTGTCCGCGTGGAAGGTGCTGGTGGTCGGGCATGTCAGGTCGCTCCTCGGGGGGTGAATGCGGCGAGCAGGCCGCCGTCGTCGTCGAGCGCCGGGAAGAAGTCACCCGTCACGGGCACGACCTTGTCGCTCGAGGTGTGCAGGGTCATCGGCTTGCCGAGCACGCGCGCGCCCCACTCGAGCGCCGTCAGGTGGGGCGGCTGCGCATCGGGCTCCTCCGGGGTCTCCAGCCCGAGCGCGTCGGCGAGGTCGAGTCCCATGATGTCGAGCTCCGGGAACCCGCTGAGTTCCTGCGCACCCTTGCCCAGTGCGAGCACGCGACCCTGCTGGTCGCAGACGAAGATCCCCGTCAGCGGCGACGCGAAATAGTCGTCGAGCAGCTCGAACACGAAGCCGAAGCCGCAGTTCTCACAGGCATTCGGGCGAGCCGAAAAGCCCTCGGTTCTCGATGAACGGTTACCGCGCCATGCGCAGCGTGGGCAGATGAAGTAAGGCACCCCGAGAGACTACCAGCGCACCGCAGACCCGAGACCTGATGCACGCCCCACGCACCCCACAGCCTGAACCGACCTCCTTCGCGCCCGTCGAGACCGACCCGGCGACGGCCGAGCATCCGCACGCGATCGTCGCGCAGGCCATGGCAAACCAGGTCGCCCTGCCGGCTCCGAAGCGACGCAACGACACGATGCGCATGCTCGTGCTCGGCCTCGTGGCCCTGCTGGCGATCGGCGCGCTCGCGCTGGCGACCGGCGCGATCAGCCTCACCGACCCCGGCGGCGGTCCGAGCGAGGTCGCGGGCGGGCGCGACAAGGACAACACCTACAGCTACTACCACGACGCCGACTACGAGACCCAGGACAACGGGTCGAAGTGGACCACCGACACCACGCGCTCGACCGACCCCGATGAAGCGGTGCTCGGCAACACCTCGCGCTGGGACTACGACGGCCCCTACAAGTACGGCCCGTATGGCAGCGACGGCATGCGCAGGCGCACCGCCGGCTCCACGTCGACCGACCCGCTCTACTCCGACATCCCCGACATCGGCGACGTGTTCTCGGCGAGCGGCGACCTCGACCCGTCCGGCGGACAGCCGATCGGCGCGCCGCCGTCGAACTACACGAACCCGTACTACGACCCCTACGCCGGCTACACGAACCCGTACGCCAACCGCATCCGGCTGGCGTACGGCGAGGGGTACGGCCTCGGTTCGAGCTCCTCGGTCACGCCCAACGGCTGACCGAAGACACGCGCGGCGCCCGTCGGTGGACGGGCGCCGCGAAACCGTCTGGTCCGTTCAGGGGCTCAGTGCAGCCAAGGCGTGAGCAGCTCCTCGACCGCCTTCGGCTGGTGGAAGCCCACCAGGCGCCCCTGCACGCGTCCGTCGTCGATCACGAGCAGCGTCGGCACGTCGGTGACGTGGAATCGATCGAACAGGTCGGGTCGATCCTCGATGTCGACGATGCGATAGCGGAAGGTGCCGTGGTTGTGGCGTCGCTGCACGACGTGTGCGACGAAACCGTCGAGGCGACGCGACTGGCCGCTCGTCTTCGAGCCGAAGAGGAGCAGCAACGGGGCGGAGGTGCGCGTCTCGGTCGTGGTCTGGGTGGGTGCGGGCGTGTGGGTGGGGGCAAGCGAAGTCATACGGTCATTGTCTCCGATCCGACCCTCCTCCGAAACGAGAATTTGGCTTCACAGCGTGGATTTTGGCCACCCTTGACGACCCTTGACGACCCTCCGCAACCTCTGACCACCCTCGCTGCCTTTCCACCCTTCTCCGTCAGGAATGCACACGTTGTGCGTTTGGGTGCAGGGGAGCTGCATTCGTGCCGATAGCGGCACTCGTGCGCCTCCTCGTGATCTACCAACACGCCCCTACGCCCGGGGCGCCGGGCATCTACCGCCATCGCATGCTCCTCGCCGAGCTGGTGCGTCGCGGCTGGGACGTCGACCTCGTGTCGTCGCCGATCAACTACATGGACGGCAGCGTGCCGGAGCGGTACCGCGACGAGCGCTACGTGCGCGAGCAGATCGACGGCATCACCCACCACTGGGTACAGGCGACCGACGACATCCAGCGCTCCTTCAAGCGACGAGCGCGCAACTACGTGACGTTCGCGTGGAACGCCACGTTGCGCGGGATGCGGCTCGAGCGCCCCGACATCGTCTGGGCGTCGTCTCCTCCCCTCAGTGTCGCGACGGCCGGCCGCTGGATCGCCCGTCGCCACCGCGCGCCCCTGGCCCTCGAGGTGCGCGACCTCTGGCCCGAGAGCGCCGCAGCCGTCGGCCTGCTGTCGGCGGACGGCGCCCCCTACCGCGTCATCGATCGCTTCGCGCGCACGTACGCGCGTGAAGCCGACCTGACGATCGTACCGACGCCCGGTCTCGTCGTCCTCATGCGCGGCCATGGCTCGAGCGACGTCACGCTCGTCACGGGCGCGATCGAGGATCGCCCCCCTGCCGACGACGTGCGTGCCCGGTGGCGGGAGCGCCTCGGCGTCGCCGACGACGACTGCCTGTTCGCCTACGTCGGGGCCCATGGCGTCATCAACGGGCTCGACGTGCTGTTCGACGCGCTCGAGCTCGTGCGCGCCGACCCCGACGGCGGCCCTCGCGTGCGGGTCGTCACGGCCGGGTCGGGCAGCGCGACGGCGGCCCTCACGGCGCGACTCGACGCACGACCCATCGCGGGCCTCGACGTGCTCGGCCCGATCCCCAAGCAGGACGCGCGCGACCTGCTCGCCGGCGCCGACGTCGGCCTGCACCTGCTGCGTCCCGATCCCGTGTTCGCCAGCGCGCTCCCGACGAAGGTGCTCGAATACCTCGGTTGCCACCTGCCGTTCATCACGACCGTGCCCGGCCTGCCCGGCGACGTGGCGGCAGCGACCGGGGGCGACCTCGCGCCGGATGCGGCGCAGCTCGCGGATGCACTGCGGCGCTGGGCCGACCGCTCCCCCGCAACCCGACGTTCGATCGGCGACGCGGCCTTCGGCTGGGGCGAGGAGCGCTACGGCCTCGCCGCGTCGGTCGACACGCTGGAGGGAGCGCTCCGCGCTGCGATCTCCGCCGGCCGGGGCGTCGCGAAGCGGCGACAAGCACGCGAGCACCCCGATCACGCACCGAAACAGACCTAGCATGTCAAGTATTCTGCAAACGGTGCCGATGGGGCCGGTGGATCGCTCGAACCGCCACGGACGGCGGATGACCCGACGAGCAGCCCGCGACGCACGGATGCACCCTCAATGCGGACACGCACCTTCATCGGCATGATCATCCTCATCCTCGCCCTCATCGTGGCGTCGACCCCGCCCCTGCTCGACGTGGTGTCGAAGGGCGTGCAGGCGGGTGCCCACAAGGCGGGAGTTCCCGGCGTGGATGCGGTCGCGGCAGCGCCCGACTCGCGGAAACCGGCCAAGGCTGCCGGCGGCACCGTCGACCCGCGCCTCGAGCTCAAGGGCTACACGCAGACCGGCGCCGACCTGCGCGATGGCTATTCGACCGCGGAACGCGCGGCGACGCAGGGCTACCGCCTCGCCACCGGCACCCACCGCCAGCTGATGCCCGGACAGCTCAGCGAGGCCACCGCGGCGTCACCACCCCTCACCGGAGCCGAGGGCGTGCTGCTCGATTCCGACGGCTGCCCGCTCCTGCGCCCCGGAGCCGACTCGACGCAGGTGCTCGCGACGCCCGAGGCGAAGCAGCTCTACGCCGACAAGGTCGCATCCGCCGATGATCCCGCCTCGTGTCGCGCCACCTTCACCGCCCGCACCACTGCGGCCGACCCGTCGAAGGCGACGCCCGCCAGCGAACGGCTGCTCCGCGAGCTCGGGCCGGGCGCCGTTCGGCGCCAGGATGCGACGGAGCTGCTCATGGCCAAGGCCTACTACACGATGCTGGACGGCATGTTCGCGACGGGTGCGTCGGACAAGGCCTGGGCCGAACTGACCAAGTGAGTACGTTCGCCGCCAGCCGCCGAGGCCTCCCCCACCGCGATTCGCGCCGATCGAGTGCGTGGACCATGGGCGGAGCCGTGCTGCTCGCACTGCTCCTCGGCCTCGCGGCCGCCGTGAACCCCGTGCTGGGCGTCGGCACCTTCGCGGGGCTCGCCGCGCTCGTGGCGTTCACGCGCAGCGGCGTCGTCGCCGTGTGCACCTTCACGGCCCTCACCTACGGCGACGTGGTCACGGAGTACACCGGCCCCGCCCTGAGCCCACTGAAGCTGGCCGGCGGCGCACTCATCCTGCTCGCCGCCGTCTCGCTGGCACTCCATCGACGCCGCGCGACGTCCGGCATCGCCGGTGATCCCGTCGCCGAGCTGCTCGCCAACCAGTCACCGGGGTGGCGCCAGCATCCGCTGACCGTCGCACTCGTCGTCGGCTTCGTCGGCTGGGCGCTCGCCTCCGCGGCCTGGGCGACCGACCTGACGCAGGTCAAGTCGCTCACGATGCGGCTGCTGACCGATGCACTCGTCTTCCTCGCGGTGCCGGTCTTCCTGCGCAGCACGCGCCACCTGCGCCTGCTCGGCTGGACCGCCCTCGCCGGCGGCACGCTCTCGGCGCTCTACGGCGTCGTGACCCATGCCAACCTCGCCGGCCGCTCGATCGGCACCTTCACCGACCCGAACGAGTTCGCGGCCGCGCTCGTGCCGGCCATGGCGTTCGGCCTTCCGCTCGCCGAGAGCTCCAACTCCGTGCTCGCGCGCTGGGCCGGTCGCCTCGGCGTGGCGACCTGCCTCGCCGGCGTGCTCGCGAGCGGCAGTCGCGGCGGGCTCCTCGCCATGGTCGTGGCGTTCACGCTCGTGCTGCTCGGCTCCCGCGGTCGTGAACGCGTGCGACTCACCGGCTGGACCTGCATGGCCATCGCCTGTGGCGCGGCCTGGCTCGTGCTCACACCCGCCGGGTCGACTATCGCGGCGCGGCTGTCAGACCACGACTCCTCGGGTCGTGCGGAGCTGTGGACGGTCGCGGTGCGCGAACTCAAGTCGGAGCCCGTGCACGGCGTGGGGCTCGGCAACTATCCGGTCGTGTCCAAGTACTTCGTCGACGGGCTGGCGAACCAGGACCTCTTCCTGCGCGACGCCCGCACCACGCACTCCACCCCGCTCGAGCTGCTCGCCGAACTCGGCATCGTCGGCATCGCGCTCTACTACGCGTTCATCGCCGCGTGCATCTCCGCCGGCATCCGTGCGACACGACTGGCGCGCCGGCTCGACGACCCCCACCTCGCCGCCGCAGCCCGTGGCATCGTGGCCGGCATCCTCGCCGCGATCTCGGCCACGTTCTTCCTGAGCAACCAGTACCAGGAGCTGACGTGGGTGCTCTGCGGCGCGTGCATCGCGGCCTACACGGTCGCACGCCGACAGGCTGCGCTCGTCGACGCCCGAGCGCTGCTCGAGGCCGACCTCGTCGACGAGCCCGGCGACGTGGATACCGGGGTACGGGCCACGCTCCGCGCCGCCGGCTGATCGACGCTGACCGGTCGGGTGCGATGTGCGAAGCTATGCGCATGACTGCCGACGGCCCCGCAACCACGACTCCCGCGCCGCTCGCGGCTGCCGCCACCACCGCGGCGATCGAGCAGGCCAGCGTCGTGCGGTGGTGGCAGGTGACCCGGTTCGTCGAGCTCGCCGGGCCCGACGCGATCACCTTCCTCGGCGACCTGTGCACCCAGGCGGTCGAACGCATCGAGCCCGGCACCGACCGGCTCGGCCTGCTGCTCGAGGTGAAGGCCCACATCGTCGCAGCGATCGACATCTTCCACGCGGCACCCGCGCCGTGGACGCATCCGACGCGGGGCGACCACGTCGAATCCGCGCCACGCCTGCTGCTCGAGACACTGCCCGACCAGGTAGAGCCACTCGTGACGCTGCTCACCAAGTACCGCCTGCGGGCGAAGGTCACGATCGAGCCGGTGGACGTCGCGGCGGTCGCGGTCGTGGGCTCGACGGCCGCGGTCGACGTCGCGGCGGCCGAGGTCGATTCGGGCCAGTGGTTCACCCGTACGGGGCGCGCCGAGGATGCACCCGTGCACACCTGGATCGGTGATCCCGGGAGTGCGCGCACGGTGGTGGAGCGGCTCGCTGATTCCGGCATCGGGCTCGCCGATGCCACCGCGTTCGAGGCCGCCCGCATCGCGCGCGGCACTGTGTCGCTGCACGACCTGCTGGCGGGCCGCATGCCGGCCGAGGTCGGCGGCGTGGAGGCTGCCGTGGCGCTCGACGCCGGCTGTTACCTCGGACAGGAACCCGTCGTACGCCTGCACTTCCGCGGACGCGCGAACCGAACGCTCCGCCGCATCGGCGCCGCCGGTCCGATCACGCCCGAACCGGCGCCCGCGGCCGCTGGTCCGGACGCGCCCGCGACGCACCCGCTCGACCTGTTCAGCACCGCGGCCGACGCGTCGAACCGCCCGGTGGGACGGCTCACGACCTGGTCGGAACTGCCCGACGGCACCAGCATCGGGTTCGCCACGCTCCGGCGGGAACTCGAGGTCGGCGACGAGCTTCGCTTGGGCACTTCAAGCACTCGTGTGACGGTCGCGGATGCCGCTCCCCCGACGCGCGAGGATGTAAGGGCGACCTGACTTCTGCCTCGGGTTGACGGCATCCGACACGGTCGGGAGGATGCCGCTCGTGGAGTGCCAATTCGTGCCGCGCGAGCAGTGGCAGGTGGCGTATGCTCCGCCCCGTGGTGCGCACCCGTGTGCGCACGCGTTTCGACGACCAAGGAGCCATCGTGGCCGACCTGCCACACGCATCGGGAGACACCCCCGCCGAAGGCGCACCCGCCAACAGCGGCCCCGACATGACCCGCAAGCAGTTCCTGACCGCCGCGACCATCGGTGTCGGCGGCGTGATGGGAGCCCTCATCGCAGTGCCGGTCGCCGGCATGGCGCTCGCCCCCGTGTTCGGCGGCAACGACTTCGAGGCCGTCAAGATCGGCGACGTCGACGAGTTCGAGGACGGCAAGTTCATCAAGGTCGTGCTCACGCCCGGCGCCGACCAGCCTGATGCCTACGTGCGCAAGAAGGTCGCCTTCGTGCGCAAGAACGCGTCGAAGACCGCCGACAAGCTCGCACTCAAGGGACAGGAGGACTTCACGGTCGTCTCCAACACCTGCATGCACCTCGGCTGCCCCGTGCAGTCGTCGAACGCAGGGTTCGTGTGCCCGTGCCACGGCGGCTCGTACGACGCCGACGGCAAGCGCGTCGGCGGACCACCCGTTCGGCCGCTCGACCGCTACGTCTGGGAGCAGCGCGGCACCGAGCTGTGGGCGACGGGGCTCTACGCGCTCAAGTCGGACGGCAGCAAGGCCAAGCATCGCGATCCCGGCCAGCACACCGACGGGGTCGAAGGCCTCCTCTACCCGCTGCAGCCGTGATGACCATTCCCACCCCACTTCGAAAGGCAGCCTGAACCGATGGCGCTCAAAGAAGACATCCAGGACGAACTCAAGTTTCGCGGAGGGCAGGCACTCGACCAGCTCGACCAGCGCGGCGGGCTCGTCGAGTTCCACAAGTGGTTCCTGCTGCGCAACGTCCCGAAGGGGCTGAGCTGGCTCCACACGCTGGGCTTCTGCCTGCTGATCGTGTTCGTGAACCAGGCCATCACCGGCTCGATCCTCGCGATGCACTACCAGCCGGGCGCCGACACGGCGTACGAATCCATCCAGCGCATCACGATGGACTTCGACTTCGGTTGGCTCGTGCGCGGCATGCACAAGTGGGGCGCCAGCCTCATGATCGTGCTGATGTTCCTTCACATGGGCGCCTCGTTCATGATGGGCGCCTACAAGTATCCGCGTGAACTCACGTGGATCAGCGGCGTGCTCATCTTCGCGACGGTGCTCGGCATGGGCCTCACGGGCTACCTGCTCGTCTGGGACCAGCGCGCCTTCTGGGCGTCGGTCGTGGCGATCAACCTGAACGGCACCGCGCCGTTCCTCGGGCCGTACATCAGCGAGTTCCTGCGCGGCGGTGCCACCTACACCGCGCAGATCATCCCGCGCTTCTATGCCCTGCACATGCTGCTCATCCCGGGTGCCCTCATGGGCCTGATCGGCCTCCACATGTACCTGGTCACGCGCCTCGGCGTGTCGCCGGCTCCGTGGAAGCACGATGACCCGAGCAACGACCCGGAGGCCTGGTCGTGACCGACACCACCGACCCCACCCCGACCCCCGCTCCCACCACCGTGGTCGTCGTCGAAGAGCCGACGCACATGAGCGACCAGAAGCGTGCGTTCCTCGCCTACAAGCGCCGGGTCGCGGAGAGCGGCAAGCCGTTCTTCCCGTACGGCGTGTGGCATGACGTCGTGGCTGCTGCCGTGACGCTGCTCATCATCGTCGGCCTGTCGACGATCTGGTTCTCGCAGGCCAACTGCGACTCGTGGTTCAACACCTCGTGCAACCGTGTCTCGACCCCGCTCGAGCAGGAGCAGTTCACGCCCGACCACCCGGGCACCGTGCAGCGCACGGAGAAGGGCGAGCCCGACGAGACGGTCAAGCGACCGCTGCTCGGACTGCTCTACGAGGAGAAGGCCGACCCGACGACGACGAACTACCACCCGCGTCCGGAGTGGTACTTCTACTTCCTCTTCTACCTGCTCATCCTGTTCAGCAACCCGCAGCTCGTGGTGCTCGGCACGATCATCGTGCCGACGCTCTGGCTCGTGATGCTGATCGCGTGGCCGATCATCGACCGCAAGAAGGAGCGTCGGCCGAGTCGGCGCCCCGTGGCGATGGCGGCGATGGTGTTGACCGCGGTGATGCTCCTGTCGTTCACCTACCTCGGCTCCAAGTCGGGCAAGGAGAAGACGGGCGGCCCCGCGGGCCTGACCGAGGGCCAGACCTCGCTCGCCGGGTACACCGACCTGTTCGACGACCCGAGCTACTTCGAGACGTGCCAGAACTGCCACATGCTCGGTGGCATCGGCAACGGCGGTCCGGGTCCGAACCTGGATGCGGTCGGCACGCGCCTCAAGGTCGACGAGATCGCCGTGATCCTCGCCAACGGCAAGGGTGGCATGCCCGCGCTCGGCGGCACGGCGATGACCGACGAGCAGGCCGGTCAGGTCGCGGCCTTCCTCAGCACGCTCGGTGATGCCGGCAAGGCCGAGGATGCAGCGATCCAGGCGTATGGCGTGAAGGAGTACGCCGCCGCAACCGGTTCGACCGCGGGCGGCACGGATGCAGGCTCCGGCACGGTGCCCGAGCAGGCACAGGACGACTCGTCCGACGCCGGCGCCCAGGCCGACGCGACGTCGCAGAGCGCCGACTCCACGGAGCCGAGCTCCGTCAACTGACGCGCAGCACATGTCGAGGTGGCGAGGGGGTGGCGGCGCGCGAGCGCCGCTACCCCTTCCTCGTTCGGGTAGCCTGCTCGGCATGAACGTCTTCATCGGCATCACCGGCGCCAGCGGCGCTCCCTACGCCCGACGACTCGTGCAGGCGCTGCTCGCAGGTGGTCACACGGTCGGCGCGTGCTTCTCGAGCGCCGCGCCGCAGGTGACCGGGCAGGAGCTCTACGGCGACCTGCGCATGCCGCGCGAGGAGGTCATCGAGCGGTGGCTCGCCGACACCGGCCTGCCGGCGGAGCAGCTCTACGATTCGCACGACTTCGGCTCCCCGTACGCCAGTGGCAGTGCACTCTGGCAGGCGGCGGTCATCGTGCCCTGCTCCATGGACACCCTCGCGACGATCGCGAGCGGGGCGGGCAACAACCTGCTGCACCGCGCCGCATCGGTCGCCCTCAAGGAGGACCGCAAGCTCGTGCTCGTGCCGCGCGAGACGCCGCTCTCGACCATCCACCTCGAGAACCTACTGCGGGTGCGGCGCGCGGGTGCGCACGTGCTGCCGGCGATGCCGGCCTTCTACCAGCTGCCCGAGACGATCGACGACATGATCGACTTCGTCGTCGCGAAGGTGCTCAACCTGCTCGGCCTCGACCAGACGCTCATCGGTCAGTGGGACGCAGGCATGGCGCGCGCGGAGCTGCCGGTCGCCGACTGAATCATGGTGGCCGCTGAAGCATCCCATGCTCGAAGCCGATAGCTCATGGATGAAGTTCTCCCACCGGCTGCAGCTCCTCGTGACGATGGTCCTCCTCGCATTCCCGGGCGCAGGCTCGGCCTATGCGTACAACGCGAAGCCGGCCGAGCTACTCACCGTGACGCCCGGCCCGGTGACGTTCTGCGCAGGATTCGACGTAACGGGCGACTCGCCGGCCGACGGCGTGCTCGACGAGGGAGAATCAGCCGAGTGCGAGGTACGAGCGACACGCCCGCTTCTGGGTGACGTCGCGGTGGCGTTCTCCTCTCCGACCCCCCGCGTACATTTCGATCCGACTGTCGTGATTCTCGCGAAGGATGCGTGGTCTACCCCCGTACGTGTTCGTGTGTCGCTCGACAAGGACGAATACCAAGATCCCACCCGCTTCCGCGTCCCGCTGAATGCGACATTCTGGACAAACGACTACACGGTCAGCAGCGGGTTCATGCAAGCGGCCGCCTCGCTGAGCGGGCACGGCGGGCCTACTTGGCCAACACGGACCGTCCCTTACACTGAAATCACGCCGACGTGTGATCACGACCAGGACCAGGGGCAGTCCTACTGCCGATGTCCCCCCTCGGAGAGATCCTGCTTCGTGGCAACTGTCTCGATGATCGATGTCCGCGACGTGCGCCGGTCCAGAATCGAGTTTCGAGCTCCGCGGAAGGTGACCGAGGCAGGCACCCCGGGGACCGCCTGGCTGCGACTCGGAGCTCGGCCTCGCGGGACCGTCTACGTAGAAACCAGCGGAAGCGTGAGCAGCGAGCTGAGTTTGCCGGCTAACTACCGGTTCTCCTCGAGCACATGGAACATCTGGCAACCAGTGCCGCTGTCAGCGGTCGACAACAACTATGTCCTGAAGCGCGCGGGCGTCACGTTCAGGTTCCAGGGAGGCGGTTCCGACGCAGGAGACACGTACGCGTGGACCGACGATGAATCTGGTCCGGCTGGCGCGCTCGGCCTGCTGCTTCGCTTTCCGAGTGAACGACGTTTCCTCACGATCGCGGACAACGACGGACAGCTTCCCAAGTCCCAGCGGCCGCCCTTCATGGGCTTCAACACGTGTGATGCCGGATTCGTCCACCGTACCGTGCTGGTGTCGTGCAACCCCGTCGGTGAGCACGGTGGCGATGCGACCGGGTACAAGGACGGTCTCCCGATCTACGGCTTCATGCGCACATACGAAGCGTACGTTCCAGGGCGTGGGTGGATTCCCATGGGTACCAACCATCTCGACAGGCCTCGTTCTGGTCCTCGACGGTGGGAGTGGCGCTCCCTGGAACTAACTGCAAAGAAACTTCCGCTCCGAACTTCCAGATTCCGGGTCAGCACTCAGGCGACCCGATTCTTCAGGCCCTCCGTCCAGCAGTACACAGTCCGCTGATCGCGCCAGACCCACGTACTGTCGTCGTCGCCCGATAGTGAAGTACATCGCTGCTAGGATCGGGGCATGCCACGTGCCGAAGACGTCCAGTCGATGTTCAACCGCATCTCGGGTCGCTACGACCTGATGAACCGGGTCATGACCCTCGGGATCGACAAGCGGTGGCGCAACGCCGCCGTGCGGGCCGCGAAGATCGACCCGTCGACACGCGCGCTCGACGTGTGCTGCGGCACGGGTGACATCACCTTCCTCCTCGCGGAGGCCGGCGCCGAGCACGTCGTCGGAGCCGACTTCTCCGAAGGCATGCTCGAGCAGGCCCGCAAGCGCCAGGCGGGTCATCGCGATCCGGCTGCGCGCACCCGCGTCGAGTTCCTGCAGGGCGATGCGCTCAAGCTCCCCTTCGACGACAACTCGTTCGATGCGATCACCGTGAGC
>JAOPYW010000001.1 GCA_025964405.1 Thermoleophilia bacterium
CCGTGGTGAACGGCAGCTTGCCCGGCTTGCGTGCTGCCACGAAGCCCGCGCCGAGCGCGTAGGCGAGTGGCGCGCCGAACATGAAGCCGCGCGCCTCGGCGCCGAGCACCAGGTCGGGCTTCCACGGAGCGACTGCTTCCGCGAGTTCATCGACGATCGCCTTGAACGCCGGGCCGTCGGCGAGCATCGGCATGATGTCCTTGAACAGGATGCCCGGCTTCGGGAAGTCGGGTACGTCGCGGATCAGGTCGGCGTAGGGCGTGGTCGGGCTCATTCGGGGGATCCTTCGTCGTGCGCGCGCCGCGTGATCGCAGGCGGGGGCAACAGGGGTGGGGAAACGTCGGGCGTGGTCGCGGGCGGGCTCAGATGAGGTGCGCCGCGGCGGGGTTCCTCTGGAGGTCACTGGCCGGGGCCGGCACCGAGCCGGTGGCGCGCTGGGTACTGAGCTTCACGTCGCGCACGAACGCGATGCGCATGAACTCGACGAGCTGGCTCGTGACCTGCTCGACGGTGCGGATCGCGTGTTCGCGCTGGTCGGCGCCGGGCACGCGCAGGAGCGTCGCGGCGTACTGCTCGACGATGCTGCCCTGACGGCTGGCGGCCGACGCGGCCTGGCGCAGGTGACGCACGTCCATGCCGAGCCGCGCGAGCGCGCCGGCCAGGGTGACGAGGCCGACCTCGTCCTGCGTGTAGCGCAGGGAACCGTCGCTCTCGCGACGACCGGCGACGATGTCGGCGGAGCGGCACTCCTCCAGGAATTCGTGGGTGACCGCGGCGGCACGGGTCACGGCCTCGGCGCTCACGTACTGGTCACCGGTGCCGTCGAGGCGCACCTGACCCGCGGTCGGCACCATGCCGGCCGGTCGGTACGCCGCGTCGCGGCGGGCGACGGGGCTACTCGTGACGGGCGTGTCTGATTCGAGGCGGCGGCGAAGCTCCTCACGGATGACGCGCAGCGGCATGAACTCGTCACGCTGCATCTGCAGGGCCGCACGCAGCGCCTCGACGTCAGCCGGCGTGTAGACGCGGTAGCCACCCGGTGTGCGTGCCGGCTCGATGATGCCCTTGTCCTGCAGGAAGCGCAGCTTCGAGATCGAGATGTCGGGGAACTCGGGGCGCAGCAGGTCGCAGACCTGGCCGATGCGCATGGGCTTGTCACTCGTGTCTGTCATGTGGCGCGGCGAACCTTCCGTGGTTTCGTGTGCGTCACGCAAGTAGCTGCGCCTCCCGTCCTGGAAGGCTGCGGTCGCTACTCGGCGAGGTACGTGAGCTTGTACTTACCAATCTGTAGTTCGTCGCCGTCCGTGAGCGCCTGCTTGTCGACGCGCTCATGGTTGACGAAGGTGCCGTTGAGGCTGGCTCGATCCTCGAGGCGCACCGAACTCGTGTCGTTGTACACCACGGCATGTTCCCGTGACACGGTGACATCGTCAAGGAAGATGTCACTCGTCGGGGAACGCCCGATGGTGGTCGTGTCGAGCAGTCTGAACCGCTCGCCCGCACGCCCGCCACCGGAGCGGATGACGAGGGCCGCGCCCTGGCCACCCGATGGCTCGACGGGGACATTCGAGTCGGGGTCACGACCGACGCCCGGCAGCGGCACCGGGATGGTCTCGGTGTGCTGCTCCGCGACGAGGTACGCGCCGCACTTGGCGCAGTAGTTCGCGTCAGCGTTGTTCTGGTGTCCGCAGGCGGTGCAAAACATGGTCAGTGGGGCCGCGGCCGGATCAGACCGTGCCGTCGTGCTGCTCGGTGGGGAGGCCCTTGCCCGCGAGGATGCTGCTCAGGTGCTCGATGTCGATGCCGTCGAGGGCGCCGCCGTCACCGGAGTAGGTGGCCTTTTTGCGTGCGAGGAGCTCGCTCTTGAGGATGTCGATGTATCCGTGCAGGATGCGGCGACGGTAGGAGACTTCGTTCTCTTCCTTCACGTAGCGGTCGATGAGCTCCTTGAGCTCGACGTCGCCGAGTGAACCGAGATCGGGCAGTGCTTCCACGGGGGTCTCCTCCTCATCAGCCGGAGCAACCCTCCGGCGGAGGTCCAGTCTACACGAGCAGCCCAGACACTTCGCTCGCCGAAGACACGAAGGGCGCCACCGCCGCTGCGATGACGCCCTTCGGACCTATCGGGACGACTGGATTCGAACCAGCGACCGCCCGGCCCCCAGCCGGGAGCGCTACCAGACTGCGCCACGTCCCGGAGCAATCGCTCCCAATCATACCCGCGCCGGAGGCGCTATGCCAGCGTCGCGGCGATCTCGACCAGGTAGCTGCGAGCTACTCCGAGCCATTCGACGGCCAGGTGCTGGTGCAGCGCCACGTCGGTGGTTCCGCGGTCGAGGCTGTCGACGTGGTAACGCGCACCCTGCAGCTCGCGGATGGCGGCCTGTGCCTGCTTCCGCGCCGGGTCGAGCGACGCGTCGGGAGCCAGCAGCGCGAAGCCCTCGACCACGTGCGCGATAGCCGCGTCGATCGTGGGGAGCTGGTCGAACTGCCTGGCCAGCACGCCATCACGGGCGCGTTCGACCTCGAGCTTCGCGTGGGCGAATGCGACACCGGCGGTCGTGGCTGCGGGCGCGACGGGTGCGCTCGCTGCAGCAGCGAACGCGCGGGCGGTGGTCGGAGCGGTGACGTTCATGCGGATCCTCGTGCGGCGGGGGAACGGTTCCCGGCACGCTACGTGTTCGCGCGCCGGGGCGCGGCAGTCGAGCAGCAATCTAGTAGGCGACGCCGTTGGCGTCTTCCCTGACCTCGGCCTGTGCGCGGGCCTTGCGCACGGTGCGCGGCGTGAGCGCCGCCATCACGGCGAAGAAGCCGAACAGCACCGACATCGACGCGGCGCTGGCGCGCAGCTGGGAGCAGTCGACGCCGGGCTTGGTGAGGCTCATCACGAGTTCGTCGCCCGCACCCGGGCAGCGCGCCGACGTGATCGCCTGCCAGCCGGTGAGGCTCGACATCAGGGCGCCGAGCAGGAGCACCGCCATCCACGCACCACGGCCGCCGAGGAAGTGCCACATGACGAAGGCGAGCCCGATGACGGCGAAGAGGCCGATCGCGCCGGGCACGGTGCCCGCCCACCAGAGGCTTGCCGTAGCGGCCAGACCGAGCAGGCCCCAAGCGACGTGGTTGCGGTACCCCGTCGTGCGGTGGTCGACGCCGCCGGCAGCGGCTTCGGGCGTGTCGGAATCGGGGGTGCTGGCGGTCGTCGTCATGGGTGGATCCTACCGTGCAGCGCCGTGTGCCCGCGTCGCGCGCCCGCTCGAACTGGCCGCCCGACGCTCGAGCTACTCGTGGCCGACGAGCGTCACCGTGGGCCCTGCGAGGGGCTCACGGGCGTCCTCGGCTCCCTCGTGCTTGCCGAAGGCGACCTTGTCGCGCCGCTCGGGCTTGCCCGCGGCGATCCAGGCGTCGATCTCCTGGAACAGCTCGTCGACGAGCTGGGCCTGGGGCACCTTGCGCAGCACCTCGCCGTGCGCGTAGAGGAAGCCGACGAGGCGCCCGCCAGCGATGCCGAAGTCGGCGTTGCCCGCCTCGCCCGGTCCGTTGACCGCGCAGCCCATGACCGCGATCTCCATGATCTCGTCGCCGTAGTCGGCGCGGAGGCGGTCCTCCACCTGGCCGGCGAGGTCGACGATCTCGACATCCGCGCGCCCGCACGAGGGGCACGCGATCATGTTGAAGCCCTTCTTGCGCAGGCCGGTCGCCTTGAGCACTTCCCAGGCGACCTTGACCTCCTCCACGGGATCGGCCGACAGCGACACGCGGATGGTGTCGCCGATGCCGTCCATCAGGAGCGGCGCGAGGCCGGCGACGCTCTTGATCGTGCCGGCGAAGATCGTGCCGGCCTCGGTGACGCCGAGGTGCAGCGGGCAGTCGACCTTCTCGGCGAGCTGGCGGTAGGCGTTGACCATCACGACGGGGTCGGAGGCCTTCACGGAGATCTTGTAGTTGGAGTAGCCCATCTTCTCGAGCAGGCGCACCTCCTCGAGCGCGCCCTCCACGAGCGCCTCGGCGGGTGACGGCACGGCCATCGAGCGCAGGTGCATGGGCAACGAACCCATGTTCATGCCGATGCGGATCGGGATGTTCTTGGCCTTGGCGGCCTCGACGACCTGGATCACCTTGTCGTCGCCCCCGATGTTGCCGGGGTTGATGCGCACGCACGCGACGTTCGCCTCGATCGCCTTGAGCGCGAGCGAGGCGTTGAAGTGGATGTCGGCCACGACCGGCAGCGGCGAGAACTTCACGATCTCGGGCAGGGCGTGCGCGTCGGGCAGCCCGGGCACGGCGACGCGAACGATCTCGCAGCCGGCCTCGAACAGCTCCTGGATCTGTGCGAGGGTCGCCTTCGGGTCGTTCGTCTGAGTGGTCGTCATCGACTGCACGGCGACGGGGGCACCCCCACCGACCGTGACGCGACCGACCTGAACGCTGCGCTTGGAAGCCATGCGGCAAGTCTAGCTGGATGGGCGTTGACCGCGCGCCCCGTCGCGGTGCCTACTGGAGGCGACCGCCGCAGCCCTCGGGGCGCGGCACGACGACGGGACCTCCACCTTGCGCGACACCGCCCTCACCGACACGACGACCCTGGCCACGAACGCGACGGCGATCGCGAGCATCGAGGCAGTCTCGCCGGCCGGCCTGGCGCCGCGCCTGACCGTGGCTCCCGCCGCGCCGTTCGTGCCCGTGTTCGACCTGCTCGCGGTGCTCGACGACCTGGCCGAAGCCGTGGCCTCGCTCGAGCGCGTGCTCGACGCCGACGGCTGACCGAGCCGGTCGTGGCCGGTCACGCCCCTGGGCTGGCCAGGTGTTCGACCGTGACGCCGTGGCGTGCGACCAGCTCCTCGGCGATCACCGCGCGGTGACAGCCTCGATGGTCGTGTTCGAAGCAGAGGATGGCGACGTGTTCGCGCCCGACCAGTTCGGCGAGGTGCTCGAGCGCGAGTCGCGCCTCGGGGTCGCCGGTGAGGTAGGCGCGGTACTCCTCGCGTGCCTCCTGCAGGAGTGCACCGCCGAGGCCACCGCTGCGCACCTTCATCGACTCGCGGAACTTCGCGCGGATGTCGAGCGGCGTACCGAGGTCGCGCAGGTGCGTGTAGGCGATGCCGACCTCGGCGAGGCCCGCGGTCAGCGTCGACTTGGAGAACCCGGGCTTGCGACTCTGTGCACGGATGCGGACGTCGACGAGCCGGTCGATGGCCGCGTCGGTGAGGATGCGCAGCAGGTCGTGCTGGGCGCGCCCTTCGTAGCCGATCGTGTCGAGTTGGGGAGCCGGTGCCATGCGCAGCTCCTACCCGTTGATGCGACCGATATCGTTGTTGAGGCCGATGAAGAAGAGCATCAGCACGAGGGCGAGCCCGACCATCGAGTAGCGCTCGAAGGCCATGCGCGGGAGCGGCTTGCGACGGAAGAACTCGATGATGCCGAACAGGATGTGCCCGCCGTCGAGGGGCAGGAGCGGCAGCAGGTTCATGACCGCGAGCACGAGGCTGATGATGCCGACGTAGCGCAGCGTGAGGCCGGCGGCGTGCACGTCGTCGCTGAAGCCGACGATGCCGACCAGGCCGCCGACGTCCTTGCGGACCTCCTCCTTGTAGACGAGCTGCGCGATGCCCTTCAGGTTGCCCCAGGTGAGTTCGCGCATCTCGATGAGCGAGTACTTGGCGGCCGTCGGGAGTGCGACGCCGGTGCGACCCACGACCTTGCCGTTGATGCTCGAGCCGAGCACGCCGATGCGCAGGTCGGTCGACTTGTCGCCGGGAATGTCGACGGGCTCGATCGTCTTCGTGACGGCATGCTTGCCGTCGGCGTCGGTCCAGGAGACCTCGACCGGCTTGCCGATGCCCGCGTCGATGCGGTCACCGATCTCGGATGCGTCGAGCCCCTTGAGGGAGCCGTTCCAGCCGGTGACGCGTGATTCGGGGGTGAGTCCGGCGCGCTCGGCGGGGGTGTTCTTGAGCACGCCGACGCTGATCGTGCCGTTCGGCTCCTGCTTCGGGATGAACCACGCGTAGAAGGCGAACAGCAGCACGAAGGCCACCACGATGTTCACGAGCGGACCCGCGAAGATCACGACCATGCGGCGCCACAGGTCGGCGCGCCAGTAGGCCTTCGGGCTGCAGTCGTCGAGCATGCCCTGCAGCCGATCGACCGCCTTGTCCGAGCGCTTCCGCTCGGCGGTGCGCTCGGGTGCGAAACTCGAGCGGCGCGCGGCCACTGCATCGCGCACCTCCGTGAGCGGGGCGACGAGTTCGTCGGGGGAGCTGGCACGCTCCATCGCCCGCACGGCGGCGTCGACCGTCAGCTCCTGCTCGGTGCCACGGAAGTCACCCACGGCGTCGAGCTCCCAGCCCACGCGCTTGGCGACCTCCTCCGGCACGGGCTCGAACATGCCCGGGAGCTTCACGAAGCCGCCGAGGGGGAGCATGCCGATGCCGT
This sequence comes from Thermoleophilia bacterium, assembly GCA_025964405.1. Taxonomy (GTDB): domain Bacteria; phylum Actinomycetota; class Thermoleophilia; order Gaiellales; family SKUG01; genus JAGQUL01. Next base: position 6,436 of record JAOPYW010000001.1, read on the forward strand.
ACTCCACGCCGCGCACCGTCTTCTTGAACGCGGCCGGTGGGAAGAACACGTAGAACTTGGTCGCGAGGATGCCGACGCGACGCGCCGCGAGGAAGTGCCCGAGCTCGTGCACGATGACGAGCGCGATGAGCGCGAGGATGATGGTCAGCTGCGGCATGCACCCAGTCTGCCAGAGCGGGTGATCGGGTTCACGGGCGCGCGTGGCCTAGGAGTGCCAATCGCGCGGCGGAACGATGGAAGTGACGCTTCGACGTCGGTAGGGTTCTCGACGAATGCGTGGCACGGAAGCCGCGCGCCGACACCCGCAGGAGCCCCACCATGCAGCTTGCCGCCACCCGTGCCGCCGTGACCTCGGTCGCGACCGCCTTCGTCCCGTCGGGACCTCCGCCCGGTCCCGAGTACACGATCTCGGTGTCGGAGCGCATCTACAACGCGACCGACCTCGGCGACTCCGCGTCGCTCAATTGGGCGAAGAAGCTCGTCGGTGAGTTCGGGGGCGCGGCCCAGGACGTCGTCACGGGTGCCCTCAGCCTGTACGAGCGCACCGACCTGAACGGCACGCACTCGCTCACGTGGGCCGAGAAGGCCGGGCTCGCGAGCAACCCGATCGGCATGCAGCGCGTGATCGGCATGGGCATCAACCTCTACGACGCGACCGACCTGAACGGCAACGCATCCATGACGTGGGCCGACGGCCTCGCGCGTCGCCACGGACTGTCGGGTGCGGAGCAGTGCGTGCAGGCGGGCATCCACCTCTACCAGACGACCGGCTTCAACGGTGACCGCTCGCTGCGTGAGGCCGAGGGCCTCATGCCGCCGCGCCGCTAGGTCGCGCTACTGCTGGATTCCAGCACGGGAACGAGCCGCGTCACGAGCTCGTGCATCGAGGTCGGCAGCGGCGTCCAGTGACTCGGGCGCGGGGCCGGCCTCGACTCGTTGGAGGGCGTCCTCCACCACGTCGGCGATCTCGAGGAAGCCGAGGTCGCCGGCCAGGAAACGTTCGACGGCGACTTCGTTGGCCGCGTTGAGCACGCACGGCGCTCCCTCGCCCTGTCGGGCGGCGTCGCGGGCGAGTGCGAGGCAGCGGAAGGTGTCGAGGTCGGGCTCCTCGAAGGTGAGCG
>JAOPYW010000021.1 GCA_025964405.1 Thermoleophilia bacterium
TGCTGCCTCGGGCGTGCGCTGCAACCCCGCGAAGCTCCTCATCGATCCCTACGCGGAGGCCATCGACGGTGACGTCGACTGGGCCGGACCGACGACGCTGCCGTACGTCGCCGACCCCGGCAACGACCACGCCGACCTCGTGATCGACGAGACCGACAGCGCGCCATCGATGCCCAAGTCGGTCGTCATCGCGGATGACTTCGACTGGGCCGGCGATGCGCGGCCGCGGCACCGCTGGGACGAGACGGTCATCTACGAGGTGCACGTCAAGGGGTTCACGGCGACCCATTCCGACGTGCCCGAGGAGCTGCGTGGCACCTACGCCGGCATGGCGCATCCTGCCGCCATCCAGCACCTCGTCGACCTGGGGGTGACTGCCGTGGAGCTGCTCCCCGTGCACCACTTCGTGTCGGAGAGCTTCCTCGCCGAGCGCGGCCTGACGAACTACTGGGGCTACTCGTCGATCGGGTTCTTCGCTCCCCACGCCGACTACAGCGCGTCCGGCACGGCGGGTGAACAGGTGCGTGAGTTCAAGCAGCTCGTGCGAGCGCTGCATGCGGCTGACATCGAGGTCATCCTCGACGTGGTCTACAACCACACGGCCGAGGGCAACCACCTCGGCCCGATGCTGTCGCTCAAGGGCATCGACAACCCGGCCTACTACCGGCTCTCGCCCGATGATCCGCACTACTACTTCGACGTCACCGGCACGGGCAACTCGCTCAACCCGGTGCACCCGGCATCACTGCGGCTGATCATGGATTCGCTGCGTCACTGGGTGACCGAGTTCCACGTCGACGGCTTCCGCTTCGACCTGGCCTCCGCCCTTGCCCGCGGCTTCAGCGACTTCGATCGGCTCGGCACCTTCCTCGGGGCGATCCACCAGGATCCGATCCTCAGCCAGGTGAAGCTCATCGCCGAGCCGTGGGACGTCGGGGCCGACGGCTACCGGGTCGGCGGGTTCCCCGCGCTCTGGAGCGAATGGAACGGCATCTACCGTGACGACGTGCGCGACATCTGGCGCGGCGAGGGGCACTTCGGCGACCTCGCCACGCGCCTGAGTGGCTCGCCCGACCTCTACGGCGACGACGGACGCCGGCCGTTCGCATCGATCAACTTCGTGACGGCGCACGACGGTTTCACGTTGCGTGACCTGGTCTCCTACGACGGCAAGCACAACGAGGCGAACCTCGAGGACAACCAGGATGGCACCGACGACAACTCGTCGTGGAACTGCGGGGTCGAAGGGCCGACCGATGACCCCGACGTCAACGAACTCCGCGCTCGCCAGCAACGCAACCTGCTCGCGACGCTGCTGCTCTCGCAGGGCGTGCCCATGCTGGTCGGTGGCGACGAGCTCGGCCGCACCCAGGGCGGCAACAACAACGGCTGGTGCCAGGACAACGAGACGAGCTGGTTCGACTGGGGAGCCGTCGACGGCGACCTCCTCGAGTTCACGAAGCGACTCATCGCGCTCCGGCGCGGCGAACCGGTGTTCCATCGCCGCGAGTTCCTGCGCGGCGACCAGACCGAGGGCGACGAGCCCGACGTCGCCTGGTTCGCGCCGAGCGGTGAGCGCATGGGCGACGAGGAGTGGGGGCGCGGGCGCGCGGTCGGCATGTTCGTGAACGGCGACGAGATCCCGAACCGAACGCGGCGCGGACATCGCGTACAGGGCGACTCGTTCCTCGTGCTGATCAACACCGGTTGGGAACCGGTGTCGTTCACGCTGCCCGAGGAGCTGGCCGAGGGCCGGTTCCGCGTCGAACTGGTGACCGGCCGGCCCGTGGGCGAGGAGTTCGCGACCGGCGACGTCGTCGAGCTGCAGGACCGCTCGATCGTAGTGCTGCGTCGCGTCGACTAGGAGGCGTCGACGAGCGACTGCATCCACTCGACCTCGCGCGCGAGGCCCGTGCGCAGGTCGACCTGGGGATCGAACCCGATCGCCGCGTGCGCGGCGCTCGTGTCGGCCGACGTGTGGCGCACGTCACCCTTCTGGGTGTCGCCGAAGTCGGCAGCGACCTCGCGCCCGAGGATCTCGGAGAGCATGTCGACGATCTCGCGCACCGTCACCGTCGAGCCGCCGCCGAGGTTGTAGGTGCCGCCCGTGCTGGCGCCGCCGACCAGCGCGTCCATGGCAGCGCGGTTGCCGGCGACGATGTCGGAGATGAAGGTGAAGTCACGTGACTGGTGACCATCACCGAACACGCCGATGGGCGTGCCGGCGAGTGCCGCGCGGATGAACTTGTTGAACGCCATGTCGGGTCGCTGACGCGGGCCGTACACGGTGAAGTAGCGCAGGCTCGTGCCGGGTACGCCGAACTCATGGCGGTACGTGTCGACCAGGTGCTCGGCCGCCAGCTTGGTCACGCCGTACGGCGATATCGGGGCGGGGAGCGCCGTTTCCAGCGTGGGGCGCTGCTCGGCGTTACCGTACACCGAGGAGCTCGACGCGTAGACCACCGGGGCCACGCGGCCCCGACCTCGTTCGGCGTGGCGCACGAGCTGCTCGAGCACCCGCTGCGTGGCGAGCACGTTGCACTGGGTGTAGGTCGCGAACTCCGACCCCCACGACGCACGCACACCGGCCTGTGCGGCCTGGTGGAACACGCCGTCGACCTCGAGCGCCGAGTCGGGGAGGTCGGCGCCCGCCAGGTCGAGTTCGAGCAGTTCGAACGCGTCGTGTTCGCGCGCTCCCGCGAGGTTGCGGCGCTTGATCGCCGGGTCGTAGTAGTCGGTGAAGCAATCCACGCCGACCACCTGATGCCCGTCGGCGAGGAGGGAGTCCGTGATCGAGGAACCGATGAAGCCGGCCGCGCCGGTGACGAGAAATCGCATGGGGGGGCGGTACCCATGCGAGAGGAACGCCTACCAAGTATCGCGTTTAGGCATGTTAGGCAGTTCGAACCAGAGATTACTTACAGCAAGTTCATCAACATGCTCTTTACCCGTTGCGATCTGCTGCCGATACACGGCGCATTGAGGATGCGAGCCGGCAACCCGTCGGCCAACAGGGAGATGTCATCATGGATGACGGGACGGTGAACGACATGGCGAACTGGAACGAAGATCGCGACGCGAGCCTGCAGTCGAATCACGACCAGGTGGGCACCGTCGAGGTGCAGATCCTCCTGTCCTGGTTCTTCGAGACGTCGGCGCCTGGCGAGTTCGCCGAGGAGCGTCGCGCCGCCTAGCCTGATTTCCGCGTCAGGCCCGCAGGCGCAGCGCGCGCGGGCCCGGCGCGGAACCGCTGTCCTGCCGCCGGAAGGTGCGCCGTGCGGCATGACCACACCGAATCGATGCCGGAGGTGCGCCGGTCCGATTCAAACCGAGCGGGGATCGTCCTTCGGGACGGTCTCCGCTCTGTGTTTCCCGTGCGAATCGCACCGGCTCGACCGTGCCGAAGCGGCCATCGGTGACGGCCCGGGGGCCCCCGGGCCGGGAGATGTTCCACCTCCGCGGCGAGGCACGAGATGATGCTCCGATGCAGCTCCACGCGACCCAGCGTGCGACCACGTCGCCCCTGACCACGGTTCCCCAGCCCAGGGCTGAGTGGGATGCGGGCTACTCCCGCCCCTACGGGCCGGGCATCAGCACTGCCCAGATCCAGAAGGCCGCGACCGCGAACGGTGTCCGGGTCGAGGAGGGGCCGTTTCCAGGATCACGACTGTTCGTGCCCGTGCACGGCGGCACCGGCGCCACGCTGCTGTTCCTGCACGGAAGCGAGGGCGGAGCGGCCGGCTACGCTGACATGTCTGCGATGTACTACGCGGCCGCGGGGTTCACGACGATGTCGTATGCCTACTTCGGCGTGCCTGGTCGACCCCGCCAGCTGGCGGGTGTCAGCGTCGATGACGTGCTCGAGGCAGCGCGCTACCTGCAAGGATTCCGCACTTCGAACGGCCGTCCGATCGGCATCGTGGGTGCGTCGCGCGGCGCTGAGCTGGCGCTGATCGCGGCGAGCCACGCGCCGAAGGGCCTCGTCGGTGCCGTGGCCGCACATTCGCCCCAAGGTGTCGCGGTGCGATCGTTCGCGATCGACCGGTCAGGCAACCAGGTCGTCGCGCGCGGCCCTGACGGAACTCCGCAGGCGGCGTGGGCCTGGAACGGCGTGCCCATCGCTGACGGCACGCCGACCGACCTCGCGAAGCTAGCCGCGCCGGTCTTCCTGAGCGTGGGAACCGCAGATGACGTCTGGG
>JAOPYW010000052.1 GCA_025964405.1 Thermoleophilia bacterium
CACGTCCGTAGCCGTGCCGACGACGGCCCACGCGGCGCTCATCCTCGACCCGGGCTACACCTCGGCAGCTGGCCAGGGCGGCAACTCGATGGGGCAGAGCGACGACAACGGCGTGATGTACACCGCCAGTGGCACGACCATCCGACGCTACGGGCCCACTGGCGCACGGCTCGCCGACATAAACCTCGCGGGGATCATCGGATCCACCAGTGACGTCGCACCGTCTCCCGACGGTCGTGCGCTCTACATCCCCCAGGGCACCAATCCCGTCGTGCGGGTCGCGCTCAACGCTGCCGGCAACTGGGTCAAGGACCCGGCGTGGAAGCTGCAGAACATTCCCGCGGGCGGCACCACGTGGACACCGGTCGGCAGCGACCTCTTCGTCGACGGTCGCGGCGACATCTACTTCTCCACCGGCTCGAACTGGGTCTCGAACGCGGTCAAGACGATCGAGGTCATCGCCAAGTTCCAGCCCGACGGCACCTACATCACCGCGTTCGGCGAACACGGCACCGATCCCGGTCAGTGGAACGCCAACCAGGACGTCGTCGTCAGCCGCGACGGCAAGCGCGTCTACGTCGGCGAGAACTGCGGCGTGCAGTGCATCGACTCGAAGGCCGGGTACCAGCCGTCGCGCGTCGCGCGCTGGGACTACGTCGTCGGCACCGGCCAGTACCGCTACACGAAGCTGCTGAGCGCGCAGGGCGCGACCAACGGCCACGCCTATCCCTACTGCGAGGACGCCGGCGCCGTGCACAGCGCCTACTCGCTCGCGATCGACAACGCGAGCAACGTCTACGCGACCTCGACCACCTGCGGGCGCATCCAGCAGTTCGCGACGAACGCCGATCCGGCGAAGGACAAGTTCGTCAAGTCGATCGCCACCTACACCGACGCCACCGGCGCCGGCGTCAGGAACCACTACCTCAACAGCGACCTCGCCGGGCGACTCTTCGCGAACGAGTGGAGCATGCGCATCACGCCGAACGTGGTGCCGGCGATCACCTACCCGCTGCCGACCCCGGCCGCGCTGCCGCTGCCCGACGTCACGGCCCCGAAGCTGACGACCGTCACGATGCCCGCGTCGACGACCACGCGCGCCGTGCCGGTCACGATCGCCGCGACCGATGACACTGCCGTCACCGAGCTCCGCCTCGCGAACGAGGATGGCACGTGGGGACCGTGGCAGCCGTTCGCCGCGACGGTGACCCAGACGCTGACCGCGGGCTACGCGACGAAGGGCGTGTCGGTGCAGGTGCGCGACATGGCCGGGAACGAATCGAACTCGGTCTACCGCACGATCAGCTACGCCGCGCAGGTCGTCGGTGACGGCGGCGGCGCGGTGAACCCGAATCCCGGTGGAGCCGTCGACGTCGCTGCGCCGGTCGTTGCAAGCGCCACCATCCCCGCCATCACCGCGACCCGCACGATCAACGTCACGACGCAGGCCACCGACGACATCGCCGTGACGGGCATCCGCATCGCCAACGAGGACGGCGCGTGGGGCCCGTGGACCGCGTACAAGGCGGTGACCCCGTGGACCCTCACCGCGGGCTACACGAACAAGCTCCTCTTCATCCAGGTACGTGATGGCGCCGGCAACGAGTCGGGCGCGATCACCGCGAAGACCCGCCTCTCCGCCGATGCGCCTGCCGGAGAGCTTCCACCCGGCGCCGCGAACGACACCGTCGCCCCGACGCTGACCAAGTTCACGTTGCCGGCCACGACGACGACCCAGACACTCGCCACGACGCTCGTCGCAGCCGATGCGGTGGGCGTGGCGCAGGTGCGCTTCGCGAACGAGGACGGGAACTGGGGCGCATGGATCGCCTACAGCCCGACTGCAGCCTGGACGCTCACGCCCGGGTACTCGAACAAGCTCGTGTTCGCCCAGGTACGTGACGCGGCGGGTAACGAGTCACTCACGCTCACCGCTCCCACGAGCTACGTGAAGACGGCGCCGGCGCCGGGTGCCGCCGTCGACGCCGCCGACCCGACGTTGACGGCGATCACGTTGCCCGCGACCACGAGGACGGTCGCCGTGACCGTGAAGCTGACCGCCGGCGACGACGTCAAGGTGACCGAGGTGCGCTTCGCGAACGAGGACGGCGAATGGCTGCCGTGGAAGGCGTACGCGCCCGAGGTTCCACACACGCTCACCGCGGGGAACACCGACAAGGTCGTGTTCGCCCAGGTGCGTGATGCCGCCGGCAAGGAATCCAACGTACTCTTCGCTCGAACGCTGGTGCAGCCATGAGCCGCCACCTCGAGCCGAAAGGACCTAGCGACATGTCACGCTCACGCCGTCGACAGGCGTTCACGCTCGTCACCATCATCGCGGTGGTCGTGGTCGTCGCGCAGCTCGGTGGCGTCGGTGCGACCAAGGGCACCAGCGCGCATCGCACGACCAAGGCCGTGCGGCTCCAGCTCATCCCCGGTGGATCGGCGCCATCGCTCGTCTCGACCTCACTCGCATCCGCGTCGGTGAAGGCGTAGCGCGGGCAGACACTGCGGCTGCACACGACCGCCAAGGTGACGTCGTCCTCGAAGGGCACCAGCCAGGTCGTCTGCGGCATCGTGTATGGACGCGCGAAGGATGCCGACTGGACGCTCGGCACCCCGACCGAGACCCTGACGCTCAAGCACAAGGGCTCGACGCGTACGGTGACGATCGACCGGACC
>JAOPYW010000053.1 GCA_025964405.1 Thermoleophilia bacterium
TCGAACGCCTCGGCGGATCGTGGCCCGCGAGCCCGATGCGAGTCATGCCCCCGACGCCGGGCGTGCTCGAGGGGGCTGCGCCGGTGCGCGGAACGTAAAGCCGAGACGGCCGCCCGGTCCAGCGGCCGTGAGGGTGACCGTGCGGCCATTGACGCGGGCGGGCGCGGCCGAGAGCGTGCCGTTCGGTTCGAGATCCGTCGGGCTGGGTAGGCACGATCTGACCCGGAAGTGACGGGTTCCACTGGGTGAATCCGATGCGTCATGTACAGTTTCGGGCACGATCCGGGCCGCGCGCCCGGACACACTCCGTGACACTGGGAAATTTCGACGTCGTTCAAGCCGCAGGGCGGGGCGTCGACCCATCATCGAAGGAGCATGGGATGCGACTTACAGGTGTATCGCCCGCGGTGGCGGGAAGTGCATTTGGTTCGGCTCCGACATCCGTGTCGACGGCCCTGCCGCACCCGAAGCCGGCGGCCGCAGGCACGCTACGCATCGGGCAGATGAACCTCTGGAACTTCTTCGACGACGTCGACGACCCCAAGACGGGCGATGACGACAACGTCCTGACGACCGAGCAGTACGCCATCAAGGTGCAGAAGATCGCGAACGCGATCGTCGCCCTCGGCATGCCCGACGTGATCAGCCTCAACGAGATCGAGGGCGTTCACGTCGTCGAGGCACTGCTCAAGAGCGACACGCTCAAGGGCGCGGGCTACAAGTACGTGGTCGGCGGCGCGAACGACGAGCGTGGACTACACGTCGGGATGTTGTACAAGGACGCCAAGCTCGCGGTCGTGAAGACCGAGGAGCCGAACCCGAAGATGTCGTTCCCTGACGGCGGCAAGGGGCAGATCGACCCGAAGCTGCTGTACGCCCGAGCCCCACTCGTGGTGGATTTCCAGCTCCGAGGCGCAGACCAGGCGAAGGAGGGCACCAACCTCCTCACGATCGCCGTGAACCACTTCAAGTCGAAGCTGGGTGGCTCGGCCCCCGAGCAGCGCCGCGTGATGCAGGGCGAGTACCTCGGAACCTGGCTCGACGAGCGGCTGGCCGCGAACCCCAACGCGACCCAGGTCGTCATGGGTGATCTCAACTCGAGCTACGGCGAGGGCGGCTACGAGAAGCTGGCCAACAGGGCCGACGGTTCCGCGCGTCTCTACGACACGCCGCTCCGGCTGAGCGATGCCGATCGCTACACCTACATCTATCGCAAGGAAAAGGACATGCTCGACCACATGCTGGTCTCAGCAGGTCGGCAGGATGCGATCAAGAGCGTCAAGATCCTGCACGTCAACAGCGCGACGAGCGGTCGAGACGGCCAGTGGGACCTCAAGAAGCTGCAGGGCTACTCCGACCACGACTCGCTGATCACGGATTTCAACATCGCCAAGCTGCTCGGTGCCGCCAAGTAGGCAGCCGTGCGAACGCTCGACTGAATTACATGAGGGGCGGTACCCGGTCTGGGTACCGCCCCTCACTGTCGACCCTCCTCGCCCCACTCCCACGCGGGGCGGCGAAGGCCTGGTACACGCGCACGTCCCATGCACGCGTGACATGAGTGACGTCGATCCGGCCGGAGCTGGATGCCGACCCGTGGGGGTGGCGCGTGCAGCGGGCTCCCCTCCCGCGAACGCACGCCCGGTCACTCAATCCTTGGATGGTGTCGCTCAGGTGTCGGTTCGAGCGCCCTTCCACCGCGGGTCGATACCGACCGACTTCCACGCGTCGAGCACCGCTCCCACCTGGTTGCTGGTCGCGCCGTGGAGCTCGGCTGCCGCGTCGAGCGTCGCGCGCGCTGCACCAGCGAAGCCGGCTCGCGAATCGAGGTGCTCGACGAGGGCTCGATACCAGATCCGGCCCATCTCGCCGCGCCCGAGCGCCTCCGCAACGCGCACGGCGGCGAGGCTCGGCAGCGCCGACAGTTCGTGCGGGCCCACCTCGGGCCCGGACGGCAGGTCGGCCAGACGCGTGTAGGACGGATGCTCGAGGTCGCGAATCGCGTCTCCGGGAACATCGGGCGTGAACACGTCCTCGCCGATCAACCAGTCGCCCGGGTCGGCCACGGCTCCCATCACGTCGGCCCAGCTCTCGTTGATGCCGCCCTGCTGCCCGGAGTAGCGGAGGTGCACCGACGAGTCGACGATGGCGTGCGTGGCTTCATGCACCATCACGTCGAACGCGCCACCGAGGGGATCGAACACGCGCCCGTCGCCGTCACCGATGAAGATGCGCTGCTGGCCACGGTTCCAGTAGGCGTTGTTCATGTTGGGCGTGCCGTCCTCGTTCGGCGCGTGCACGATGATGCGCATCGGCGCGCCCTGGCCATCCCAGCCGTCGCGACCGAAGGTGGTGCGGAAGAAGGCGTCGACCGCCCGCGCATTCGCGATCGCCGTTGCGACCACCGGGTCTGCGTTGCGCGCCAGGTCGGTCCCGGTCAGGCGCTGCTCGACGCCACTGGAGGCATCCCAGACCTCGATGGCGCCGGCGGCCGGAACCGACGGGTGCTCGGCGTTCGCGGCAGGCGGCACGGAAGCGTGCACGCCGCGGGCGTTCGCGTTCATGGCAGCAGTGAGCTGCATGTGGATCCCCTTCCCTCGCGGCAACGGGGCTCCCATACCTCGTTGCCGTTGGGCAGTCTGACCGTTCCATCGGTGCGTCGTCAAGCGGGCCGGTCTGACCGAAAAATGACGGCGAACGAACGTGCGCGACCGAACGATGTTCGGCAATCCGAGCGGGTGTTACGAGCGGCGCGTGTCGTCGGAGCCGAGCGCGGCCAACTCGGCCATGGTCGCTGCGAGCTGTGCACGCCGCTCAGCGATGCGGGCGCGCGCCTCGCCGGGGTTCGTCGCGCGAGGCCGTTCGGTCGGAACCATGCCGGGAGCGAACAGCGGCGCATCGAGACGGGCGATGGCGATCGGTGCCGCGATCGGTTCGGTGCGGCCCTGGGGAAGCTCGGCGGCGGTCACGGGCATGCGCGGTGCCAGGTCGACATCCTGCAGTGTCACGCTCGTGCGTGCGCGCGCACGCGGGGGCGCCGGAGGCAGGACCGTCGACGGTGTCGGCAGGAGGTCTGCCACCGGAGCTGGGGCCTCGGGCGCTGCCGCCTGTGGCAGCAGGAACGGCAATCGGTTGAGGTCCCACACCGCCTGGGTGGCTGCCTCGAGGCCGCTCGTGGAATCAGGGACCTGCACGCCGGGCGCGCCGCTGGGCAGGTCGAGCAGCTCGGGCTCGGCCGTCGCGGCAGGGATCTCGAGTTCGATGGCCGCGGCGATGCGCGCCTCGAGGTCGTCGTCGACCGAGGGCACGGCGAGTGACTCGGTTTCGGTCTCCGCCACGGCGGGCTCGACGTCAGCTTCGACCACGGGGGGCTCGAGCTCGGTCTTGGCTACGGCGACGGCAGGCTCGGGTTCGGCCTCGACGACCGCGGGCTCGGGTTCGGCGACGGCGACGGCTGGCTCGGGCTCGGACTCGGCGACGGCCGGCTCGGGCTCGGCAACGG
>JAOPYW010000101.1 GCA_025964405.1 Thermoleophilia bacterium
GCGAACGAGCTCATCGCCGACGTGCCCGACGTGCGCGACAAGGTCGAGCTCCTGCGTTTCGCGACCCGCAGGCTCGGCTCGAAGGTCGTCGACGCCGTCGACGTCTCGGTCAAGTTCGGGGAGCGGCAACTGCTCAACCAGCTCACCTGGCGGCTCGGGCCGGGTGACCGGGTCGCGCTCGTGGGGGCCAACGGCTCCGGCAAGACGACGCTCATCAACGTGCTCAGTGGTCGCATCAAGCCCGACTCGGGTCACGTCGAGACCGGCGCGACGGTGCACATCGCCCACCTCTCGCAGGACACCGCCGAGATTCCCGGTCACCTTCGCGTGATCGAGGCGCTCGAGGCCGTGCGCAAGGTCGCCAAGACGAGCGACGGCATCGAACTGACGGCCGGCAAGCTCGCGGAGCGCTTCGGGTTCAAGGGGCCCAAGTCACGCACGCTCGTGAAGGACCTCTCGGGTGGTGAGCGGCGCCGCCTCCAGCTCATGCGCCTGCTCCTCGAGGAGCCGAACGTGCTCATCCTCGACGAACCGACCAACGACCTGGACATCGACACCCTCCAGGCGCTCGAGGACCTGCTCGACAGCTGGCCCGGCACGCTCATCACGATCAGCCATGATCGCTACTTCGTGGAGCGCGTCAGTGACAACGTCTACGCCCTCGCCCCGGGCGGCGGCCTCGAGCACCTCCCGCGGGGCATCGAGGACTACATCGATCGTCGTCGTGCGCTGACCGAGGCCGGGGGCAACGTCGCCGCCGACAACCGCACGGCTGACACCAAGGCCGGCGGCGCGTCGGCGCACCAGCTGACCTACGCCGAGACGAAGGCCGCGCGCAAGGAGCTCATGCGTGTCGAGAAGCGACTCGTGAAGGTCGACGACCGCGAGCGGGAGCTGCACGACGAGATGTCAGCCGTGGCCACGGAGCCTGACAAGCTGCGCGTGCTCGACGCCGAACTGCAGGCCCTCATCGCCGAGAAGGCCGAGCTCGAAGCAGCCTGGCTCGAGGCCTCGGAGCTCATCGACGCCTGACACCGGCGTTCGCTACAATCGTCGGGAGCGGTTATGGTCCCGCTCCTTTCTGTGAGGGCCCCGGGCTGCTACCCGGGGCCCTCGTCTTCAGTCAGCGGTCGTTACGCCGCGATGCTTCCATCGCATAGATGAGGACCACCGCGACCAGCAACAGGTGCACGGTCATGGTCGCTTCCTTTCTGTGATGACAGGAAGGGGAAGGACATCACCTGTGCCGGCCTGCACCGGACGCGATAAGCATGCCCGGTCGGGGGGCTACGTCCGGCGCGCGGACTGTGCCGAATGTGTGACCAATACGTCACACGGCTGCGGCGCTGCTCAGGCCGTGACGCCCGCCGAGGCAATGCCCGACTTCATGGCGGCGATCGCGGCCGCCTTGCCCTCGGGTCCGAACAGGCCTGAGCCGCAGATGACCATGGTGGCGCCGGCCTCGACACCTGCAGCGACGTTCCCGGGCTTGAGCCCGCCATCGATCTCGATCTTCACGTGGGGTGCACGGTCGGCGACGAGCGCGCGCGCAGCCTCGATCTTCGGCAGCATCGTCTCGATGAACGCCTGACCGCCGAAACCGGGGTTCACGGTCATCACGAGCAGGGTGGTGATGTCGGGCAGCAGGTCCTCGACCATCGCGAGCGGCGTACCGGGATTGAGCGCGATGCCCGCCTCGGCGCCTTCCTCGCGAATGACCCGCAGCGTGTTGTGCACGTGGATGTGCGCCTCGGGCTGGATCAGGATGCGCTCACAGCCCGCGGCGACGTACTTGGCGATGTCGCGCTCGGTCTCCCAGGCCATGAGGTGCGTCTCGAACGGCACGGTCGTGGCGGAGCGGCAGGCGGAGATCATGTCCCAGCCGAACGTGAGGTTCGGCACGTACCGGTTGTCCATGACATCCCAGTGGATGTAGTCGATGCCGGCGGCCTCGAGTTCCGCAAGCTCCTCGCCCATGCGGGACCAGTCGGCGGCGAGGATGGATGCTCCAAGTGTGATGCTCATGGCTGCAGCCTATCGGGGCGCGGGCTTGCTGGGACGGCCGGAGCGTCGGGCGTGTCGTGCTCCGCGAGAGCGGCGGTGTACATGTCATCCCAGTCGATCCGTGGCGGCAGGCACGCGGCAATGATCAATAGAAGCATTGCCGGTGCGTAGAAGATGCCGACTGAGAAGATGTACGTGGCCATGGGAGCGACCAGCACAGCAGCGAACACTCGGGGCCACCGGCGTGTCCGCATCACCAGAGGAACCAGTGTCACGACCACGGGATGCACGAGGAGTGACACGAAGCCGTTATCACCGAAGATCAGCTCGAAAGCAAGTACGCCCACGCACAGCGAGACGGCTGCGGCCACGAGGGCATGCCCCGGCAGATTGGGCTTGGTCATCACATCGTGCGAGGTCATGGGGTCGATGCGCTGCATGCGGCGCCTATCGGCATTTCGCCGCCCCGAGTGGATGAGCAACTGGACAGCTCACCCACGCCGGGCCGCGAGCGCCGCGTCCTCCGGCACGGGACGCTCCCGCGCCGCCACCTGCACCAGCAGCAGGAACCCGACGAACCACGGGATGTACAGGTAGAACCAGTGGGTCACGACCAGCTGGGTGGCCATCAGCGCGGCCGCGACTCCGGCGGCGACCTGCCAGGCATCGCGCCGGCGCGGCAGCACGCAGGCGGCGACGAGCAGCGCGACCACGACGAGCTGGGCCGCCTTCTGTGCCGTCGGCCAGTCGTAGAGGCCCCAGATCGAGAAGGGACTGCCGCGCTCCGTCTGGAAGGCGAGCGTGCGCTCGTAGAAGAGCTTCAGGTCGACGCCGATGCCGTGCGGCAGCCGCCACACCACCCAGCCGAGGCCGAGCGCGACGGCGACGCTGGCGCCGAACATCGCGAGCACCGCCTGCTTCGTGCGTGCGCGGCTTCCCGCGAACAGCAACGGCGCCAGCGCAGCGAGGGGCGCGATCTTGATCATCGCGGCGAGCCCGACGAGGAACCCGCGCAGGGTCGCACGGGGCAGGAGCGCGAACGCCGCGAGCAGCGGGAGCGCGACGAGCGCGTCGTTGACGCCGGAGGCGAGCGCCCACGCCGTCCACGGGCAGGCGAGCCAGCCGGCGGCGAGCAGCACGCCGCCGCGTCGGGAGATCCAGCGGTATCCGATGAGCAGCAGGAGGAGCGCGCAACCGAGGTCGGCGGCGATCGAGGTCGCCTGCGCCGCGCGGAGCGGGTGCCCGTTGAGGTCGCGCTCGACGTCGTCGACGGCTGCCACCGCGGGCACGTAGGCGAGGTAGTTCGCAGGGCCGTAGGTGTCGCCGTGCTCGTTGTCGGCGGGCATGTTGCCCCATGGCGCCTTCCCCTTGAGCTCGAGCCGCGCACCCGCGACGCCGGCGTACCCGACGTCGATCACGTTGCCGCCGTCGATCGTCACGCCGATCCGCACGCCGGCAAGGGCGACGCAGAGGATGGCCAGGGCGATCGTCGGCACCCGGCGCAGCGCGAGACGTGTCAGTCGTCGTGTCGGCACGCGCGGGGTGCGCTGGGCAGGCACTCCGCGGACGTAGATCCATGCTGCCCGGCCGAACAGCCAGAGCAGCGGCGGCATCGCGAGCGGCACGCTGGCATGGATCATGCCGCGCTGGAAGCACTCGTGGCTGATGCCGAACGCGAGCACGGCCAGCACGTCGACGTTGAGCAGGCTCCGCAGCCGCGTCCAGTCGATCGCCACGAGCGCGAACAGCACGAAGAACGGGAGCCAGATGCCCGGCTCGTTCATGTCGCCACCGAACGCGCGCCGGTCGCCGCGTGCCATGGTCCACGGGATCTGGATGCCCGTCCACACCCCCGTCACGTCACCCGAGGCATCGTCGACGTCGATGCGCACGACCGGCTCGCCGGCATCCTTCGCGCGGGTCGGATCGAACAGGTCGACCTCCCACGTGCCGTTCGTCAGGCGACCCGCGGTACGCAGCGCCTTCACCCCGCCCCACCGTCGGGCGGTGCGGCGCACCTCGCGATCGGCGACGGCCGCGTCGATCGCGGCGCGCTCGTCGAGCCGTGAGGGGTAGTCGCCGATACCGAGTGACTGCGTCGCGACGAGCACGCCGGTGACGTCGCTGATGATCGCGCTCGCGAGGTAGGTGTCGGAGCCGCGCTCCTTCAGGTTCGCGGTCCAGGTCTCGGAGACGGCGTCGTAGCGCAGCACGACCTGCGCCTCGGGCCGGCGGGTCAGCGCGACGCGGAAGCCCGGGAGCAGCTCGACGCGCCGCTGCACGTCGGCGGCGGCGAGCCGGGTCAACGGTGCGTCGGCATCCGCAGCTTCGTCGTCGGGCAGGTCGATGATCGACAGGCCGGGCACGCCCGACGTCGTCGCGGCCGGTGCGCTCGCCGGCACGGCGAACGGAGCGAGCACCGCCGCCACCAGCGCGCAGGCGAGTGCGATGCGCCGCACGTCAGCTCCCGCGTCCGCCCTGGATGCCGCGAACGGAGCTGAACACCCACAGCTTGTTGAGCACGAACGAGATCGGCGTGACGACGGCGACGGCGATCAGCTGCGCGAGGAGTTCGCGGTCACGGAGGATGCCGTCACCGTTCCACACCGACCCCGGCAGCTCGATCGGCGACCCCTGATGGAGCAGGAGGGTCAGCACCACCAGGTTGATGAACTGCCCCATGAACCCGACCGCCACGAAGGGCGTGTACTCCTTCCACCACCCCGCGTGCTTGCCGCTGGCGAAGGTCCAGTTGCGGTTGAGCTGGAAGTTCCAGACGTTCGCGAACAGGAAGGCGATCGTCGAGTAGACGTGGTACCAGCGCACGGCCTTGTCGGTGCCGGGCAGCCCGAAGAACACGTCGCCGGCGTCGACGAACAGGTGCTTCACGAGGCCGAACACGACGAGGTTGACGATGACGCCCGAACCACCGACGAGGCCGAACCGGAACAGGAGCACCCAGTTGTGGCGCTGCTGCACGAAGAGGTAGTGGGCGAGTTGCTTCACGTACTCCCCAGACTAACGACTCACGCGCGCGAATGAACCGCACCCGACCCCTCGACCACGCCGATGCCGAGATGGCTGGTCACGAGCCCCGCGATGTCGGTCAGCCGCACGGTACCGAGGCCGTCGGGGGTCGCACCCTCGAGGCCGATCGACAGCAGGGGCGCGGTCGAGTCGGTCACGTGCAGCGAGCCGTGGCTGCCCCCCGTGTGCGACGTACCGCCGATGTCGTGGAACTCCCACCCCGGCTTCGAGGAGAAGAGCACGTCACCGGTGTTCACGCATCGCAGCGCGGAGGCGATGCGCTGGAGCGCGTCGGGGTAGTCGCCGTAGGTGAGCACGCCGTCGTCGTCGCCCAGGTCGAGCAGGTCGCGGTCGCCGCTCACCACCCACCGGTCGGTCGGATCGTCGGTCAGGCGACTGCGCAGGGTCGGCTGGCCCGCGTCGGGGTCGCGGCGCGCGCGCAGCTCCCCACCACCGGGGCCGCCGCCGAGCACCACGTACTCGTCGCCCTCGCAGAAGATGCTCAGGTCGTTGGCCGGGCTCTCGAGGCCACGCTCGGCGATCCAGCGATCGGATGGTCCGTCCATGTAGCCGGGCTCGCTCGCGCGGGCGTGTCCGTGGTGGAGCTGTCGCGTGCGGTACGCCATAGCGACGCGGTTCGAGCCGACGATGGCGAGGTCGCAGTCACGCGCGACCGACGTGCGACTGCCGCGGAAGAGCGTGACGTCGTCGAACACGTCCTCGATCGCGGCGTGCTCGTGCACCCGCGTCTGGCCGTGGTCGGCGCAGATGAGCACCGCGAACTTCTCGAGGAACGATTCGGTGCCGCCGAGGCTGCTCATCGCCTTGCCGAGCGCCTTGTCGGCCACGTTGATGGCCTGCTGCGTGGCGTCGGGCCCGAGCATGTGCGACTTGTGGTCGTGCTCGCCGAGGTAGAGCACCACGAACTCGACGCCGGTGTTGCGCATCAGGTAGCGGGCGATGTGGCCGCCGCCCCAGTCCTTCGGGCGCTTGAATCCGACCTGCGGCAGCAGCGGCTTGAGGCTGCCGTAGAGCTCACCGAGGTACATGTGGTCGGGTCCGTAGGCGGAGCTGACCTTCACCGAGCTGGCGAAGGCGCGCACGGGGCCGTAGTTGTGCTTGATGTTGTGCCGTGTACGGCCGCGCGAGACGAGGTAGTTGATCGAGGCGGCGCGCTTGCCGGCGTCCTGCACCTGCTCGAACAGGGTCGGGGTCGCCTCGGCGAGGTGCTGGTGGTTGAGGTCGACCATGACGTCCTGCACGCCGCGCCAGGTTCCCTCGACGGCGGCGGCGGCGAACGACGAGCCGTATTCGACGAAGCGATCGCGTCCGCGGTCGTACCAGCCGAGCGACGGGATGCGGTGCTGGTCGGGGCCGGTGCCGGTGATGATCGAGGCGAGGCAGACGGGCGTCAGCGACGGGAACGGCGAGATCGCGTCGTCGAACCGAGCGCCAGCGTCGATGAGCGCCTGGATGTTGGGTGCATGGTGTTCGGCGAGCGCCGCACGCAGGGGCACCGCTCCCAGACCGTCGATGACGACGAGCAGGAGACGGCGATGGGCGTGGGGGTCGGCGGCTGGGGTCATGAGGGTCGAGCGTCCCCGCGATTCGGGGCTGCTACACCAGCACAGGGTAGCGGGGCCGGCTAGTTGAGGATGCGGAGCCCGGCGTACTTCTGCTGGGTGCGACGGCGCAGGCGAAGGGCGAGCACGATCGCCACGGCCAGCACAACGGCGCCGACGAACGGGACGTAGAAGCTCGCGGCGTTGAGTGCGTAGGCCACGACCGAGACCACGATGCCGACGACGACGGTGCTGCCGCCCGCACGCACCGCCCCGGCCAGGAAGCGCCACGCGGCGTCGCCGCCGATGCCCGCGACCACGAGGCCGACGGCAGTGCCGACGATCGACTCGACGTCGCCGAGGTGGAAGGGCAGCTCGTTCCACTCTGCCCACGCGAAGCCGACGAGGGCGCCTGCGAGCAGCACCGAGACGATGGCGAGGGCCTGGGCGAGGCCGTCGCGACGCGAGACGGCCGCACGGGCGGCACGGGTCTCGGGCGCGTCGGCGGCTGCCCCGACGAGCTGTGCGATGGCGCGGCGCGTCCGTGCGCCGAGCACGCTGCGCACCACGGCGGCCACGACGAGGATGGCGAGCCCGACGATCGTCAGCGCGGGATTGCCCCCGAGGTCCTCCTTGGCAGCGAGCACGGCGAATGCCGAGCCGACGAACACGACCGTGCCGAGGATGCCTTCGGCGATGAGCATGCCGCTGGTGACCGCGAGCCCGATGAGCCCGCAGGTTCCCGCGATCGACGTGAGGTTTCCCATGCCGACGCCGGGGAGGTTGTGTGGCGCGAAGATCTCCATGGAGGCAGCCTATCGGCACCGGTCGAACCACGCGCGGTCAGGAATCGAACCTTTCAAAGTAGTTGCAGGATGCGCTTATTCGGTTTTCGTCGTACGATCGACGTACGAAGTCCATTTCTGCGGCGAGGCGGGACCCCCTTGAACACGACCAACCTTCGGCACCAGGCAAACGTGGTGATCGTGCACGAGCTCCCGCTCATGCGCCGGGCGCTCCGCGCCGCCCTCGCCACCGACGCCCGACTCCGTATCGTCGGCTCGACGGCGTTCGACGCGATCGGCATCTCGCTCGCACTCGACCGGCGGCCGGATGCCATCCTCATCGACCCGGCGGGCGACGCCGACACGCGCGTTGCGACCGTGGAGGCGCTCCACCACGCCGCCCCGACGGCCGCGATCATCGTGATGCTGTCGCACGACGTGGTCGTCGACGTCGGCGCCCTCCGCGGCGCCGGCGCCACCTCGTTCATCGACTGCTACGCACACTCCGACGAGGTACTGGCCGCAGTCTCCAGCTGGTGCAACCGCCTGCTGAAGTCGCACCGGGAGTCCGGGCAGGAAGCTGGCACACGCCGGCCGTGGAACGGCTCCCCGGATTCGGGACGCCTCGAGACGATCGACCTCGACCTGCTCCAGCTCGTGGCCGAAGGCCACACCGACGAGCAGATCGCGCAGCGGCTGTACATCTCGTCGCGCACGGTGCAGAAGCACCTCGCTCGGCTCCGCACCGCCACGGCGTGCGCGAACCGGCCCCAGCTGGTCGCGTGGTACATGCGGTCGGTGACGACGCACGCCCACGGCTGATCGCGCGGGATCGCGGCTGGAGCGTGCGGCATCCCGCACGCCGTGCGCGTCGGTGAATCATGTGCTGCATCCAGCACGGCTGCGTGCGGGATCAGGACGTACCGATCGAATCTGGCTGCGACGAGCCATCCTCCGACAATCGCAGCGATTACTCTCCCAGTCGAACTGTTGCGTCGACCTAGGAGTTCCCGATGACTGCCCGAGCATGCTGCGTAGCCCTGAGTGAACTGCACGGTCGATGGTGATGGACGTCGGCTTCGAACGGCACGCACTCGAGGTGGGCCAGCTCTTTCGCACCATCAACGACAGCATCGCATCACCGTACGACGAACCCTCGATCGTCGACACCGTGACCGTGCTCTGCGAGTGCGCGTTGGTGGAGTGCGTCGACGAGATCGAGATCCCCCTCAGGACCTTTCGTGACGTGCACCTGAACGCCTCATGGTTCGCCATTCGGCCCGAACACGTGACCATGCACGAGAGTCTCGTGGTGATGCGCGAGCCCGGCTACTGGGTCGTGGCGAACCCCGTCGTGCCCCTCGCCGACGAACCGCGCGACGTAGCGCCGACCTTCGACCAGCTGCTCGTCGACGCCCTGCGCCTCGCCGTCGCGCATCGTCGGGCGGCCAGGGCGCGCGCAGACGCCATCACACGCGAGCTCGAACTCCTCCAGGCCCAGGCGACGCGCGCACGACGCTCGGCCGAACGTTACGAAGGCGCCCTCGTGCAGTACGACCGGCTCATGCGCCACCGCATCGCGAACCCACTCACGGTCATCTGCGGCGTGGCCACGACGCTGCGCGACGTCATCGGTGTCGACATCGAGCAGCAGCGCGTGCTGCTCGACGCCCTGGTGGAACAGACCCGCCAGCTCGAGCAGGTCGCGCTCGAACCGTTTCCGCTCGTGCCCTCGGAACGTGGCGTCAGGCCATGGCCGTCGACGGAAGGCGACCTGTCATGACCGCGCGGCTGGTGGACGAGACACCGATCAGGGATTCGGAGCTGCGCCGCACGCTCCATGACGAGGTGCTGCAGCTGCTCGAGTACCTCTCGACCGGTGGGCATGGCCAGTTGTCGGAGCCGCCGCAGTACCAGCACCTGGCGCGCGAGGCAGCCACGACGCTGCGTGAGCTGCTCGACGGCGATGCCGCTGCGGCGTCCGGCACGCTGGATGCCGCGCTGCAGGAGATCATCCGCACCGCGCTCCACCCGAACCGGCCCACGACCATCCGTGTGCGGCGTGACGCCCAGGCGGCGGCACTTCCTGCACGGCAGTTCCTGCCGGTGGTCGGCGCCGCTCGCGAAGCCCTGCGCAATGCGCTCCGGCACGCTGAATCGACGGCCATCGAGCTTGCGTGGCGCTGCGACTCGCAGTGCCTCACCGTGATCGTCGACGACGACGGCTGCGGCATGGACCCCGACGTCGAACTCGGATTCGGCACGACGGAATCGATCATCGGCCGCATGCACGATGCGGGTGGCACCTCGACGATCGCTTCGAACCGTCGCGGCGGAACCCGCGTGACGCTCCGCCAACCCCTGTCGGCCGTCCCCCAGGACGACGAACTGCTCTCCCCTGAAGGCTGGTGACCCCCATGCATACCTCCATCTCCGTGATCGTGGTCGATGATTTCCCCCTCATGCGCACCGCGCTCGCACACGCCCTCGACGAGGACGATCGCATCTCGGTGATCGCCAGCTGCACCGATGCGCGCAACCTGCTCGACGAGCTCGTGCTCCGCACGCCCGATGTCATCCTGCTCGACCTGCAGCTCCCCGACCTGCACGGGCCGGAACTCGTCGAACGGATCCGTCGCCTGCACCCGGTGCCGCGGATCCTGGCGTGCACCGCGAGCGAGCGCACCGCCACGGTCTCGGCCGTGCTCAATGCCGGAGCCGCAGGTTATGCCGTCAAGCGCCAGACGGCGAGTGAGATCGCCGACGCGGTCGTCTCGGTGCACGACGGCAACCACTTCGTCGCGCCTCAGGTCACGGCGGCTCTCCTTCGCTGCAACGTCGCCCCCGATTCGAACACCGGGGCGCCGATCCTGCAGTGCCTCGCCGACATCGAGCTCGAGATCCTCCGCCTGCTCGTGGCGGGCGCCACCGACGACATGATCGCACGCTCCCTCTACGTCTCACCGCGCACGATCCAGAACCGACTGACACGCATCCGACGCTTCGCCGGAGTCAGTCGCCGAACCGAACTGACGCGCTGGGCTGTCGAGAACCGTCTCGCCTGAGTTCGCCCTGGCGCGTGCCAGGTGACCGCAGCCGTCGTGCGCTGCAGGGTGGCCGCCGACCCGAACGCGGGCGGTTCGTGGCTGCGGCACTCGACCGACCCCGGGGTCGATGCGGCCCGCCCAACTGGTGGTGGTCGCCGCCGACGCACCGCAGCATGCGCTCGCGGCGCCCTGCCGTGCGTGATCGACATCGACTGACACTCATCCGACCGTTCGCCGGAGTCTGCCCCGGCGTCGAACTGACGCACTGGCCAGTGGCGAAGCGTCACGCCCCGAGTGGCCGGATGCAGGATCCCGCACCTTCCGATGCGGGGACCAGCGACGTCTCTCCTTTCACCTCGCGAACGCAGTGCAGCGCTGCTCCCCAGAGGCAGAAGCTTGCCCGAGGCGGGAGTTATTCCGCTCCAGTCATCCAACCCACCCGGTCACCGGGCGAAAGGATCCACATCATGGCTCTCAAGCGAACAGTCCAAATGCGTCTCCTCGTATCCACCATGTCGATCGCCGGCGCGGTTGCGTTCAGTCCGGGTCTCGCCGCGGTGGAAGCGTCACCGATCAATGCGACTTCAGGCAACACGTCAGCCCAGGTGCAGTCGACGTCGGAAGACGCCAATCAGATCAGCACCACCACGAGCGGAGGCAACTCACAGCACGGCAACTCACAGCACTCCTCGCCCGCGCCGGCATCGTCGGCACCGTCGACGACGTCAAGCGCGGAAGCTGAATCGGGCGACTCCGGCGACGTCGACGTCGACGTCGACATCAGCAACGAGGTCGAGAGCGGCGACAGCGGCGACAGCGGCAACGGTGGATCAGCCCACTCGCACAACGACGCCGACAGCGGTGACACCGGGAACTCCGGCAACTCCGGCCCCACCGGTGGCAACATCGCCACAGGTACGGCCGTGGTCGTCGCGGGCGATGGTGCCGCGATCGGGGGCGGCACGGTAGCTGCATCCAGCGGCGCCAGCGGATCCACGGGCGACACGGGAAACAGTGGTCCCGCAAGCAACAACTCCACGACCACCGGCGGCAACTCCGGAGCGACTGGACCCACGGGTGCCGCCCAGATCATGACCGACGAGGACCAGGTCGGTCCGATCACGGCAACCTCGGGCGACTCCAATGCCACGGCCACGTCGAACTCGGGTGACGTCACGTCGATCGAGACCGGCAGCAGTGACGACAACCAGCACGGCAACAACCAGCACAACAACAACAACGGCAACAACGGCAACAACGGCAACAACAACCCGTCCATGATGGTCGGCGCGGCCGCGCTGAGCACGCCGAACGGGAACAACAACAACGGACACGGCGACGCCCCGAGCGGCACCAGCAGCGATGCAGATGCCGAATCGGGCGACAGCGGTGACGTCGACGTCGACGTCGATCTCAACAACGAGGCCGAGTCGGGTGACAGCGGTGACAGCGGCAACGGTGGTTCGGCTTCGTCGAACAACGATGCCGATTCGGGTGACACCGGCGACAGCGGTGACAGTGGTGACACGGGCGGCAACTGGGCCAACGGCGTCTGCTACGCCATCGGCGACGGGTCGACCTGCATCATCAACGTCTCCTCGACGTCGGGCAACAGTGGCAACACGGGCAACACCGGTGACAGCGGTGCAGCGACCAACACGTCCAACACCACGGGTGGCAACTCCGGCCCGACCGGCGCAACCGGTGCGGCCACGATCGGTGGCACTCCGGCTCCGGTCGTCGGACCGGCTGGTCCTGCTGGCCCGGCTGGACCCGCAGGCCCCGCTGGCGCAGCTGGTCCCGCTGGCCCGGTTGGTCCGGCTGGTGCCAACGGTGCTGCAGGCCCCGCTGGTCCGGCTGGACCGGCTGGTCCGGCTGGCCCGGCTGGTGCCCCTGGTACCGCCACGGCCGGTGCGTCTGACACGACGGGCCCGAGCCCGAGTGTCGGCGCTGGTGACAACGCCGGTACCACCGGCACCACCACGGCCGTTGCAGGCGCAGCGAACCTGACCCCGGTGGCATTCGTGCCGACGGCCGTCACCGCTGCACGTGCAGGCGCACTGCCGTTCACGGGCTTCGGCCTGGTCGGCACGCTCGTGACCGGACTGATCACGCTCCTCATGGGTGCGATCAGCTTCGGTGCGGGTGCGCGTCGCAACTAGCGGCACGTAGCGACAGGACGTCATCCCCAGGACGGACAGCGATGGTGGGTCGGAACCTTTCCGGCCCACCATCGTGTCTTCCGTGCCGGCGACGTTCACCGCACGGCTCGATGCGTCAGGCGCCGACGCGGTCGCGCTTCGCCTTGCGGGGAGCGTGCTCCTCGACGTACTGCACGATCGCGCCCGCCACGTCGACCTCGCTCGCCTGCTCGATGCCCTCGAGCCCGGGCGACGCGTTCACCTCGATCACGAGCGGCCCGCGATCCGACCGCAGGATGTCGACGCCGGCGATCGGGAGCCCGAGCGCCTTGGCCGCCTTGACGGCCAGACGTCGCTCGCGCTGCGTGAGCGTCACCTTCTCGGTGGTGCCGCCCTGGTGCACGTTGGCCCGGAACACGCCCGGTGCACCGACGCGCCGCATGGCAGCCACGACCCGGCCGCCGATGACGATGACGCGGATGTCGGCACCCTTCGCCTCCTTGATGAACTCCTGCACGATCACGTCGGCCTTGAGTCCCTCGAACGCCTGGAGCACGCTCTTGGCGGCCTTCTTGGTCTCGGCGAGCACGACGCCCACCCCCTGCGTTCCCTCGAGCAACTTGATCACGACGGGTGGTCCCGACAGACGATCGAGCAGGTGGTCGAGGTCGGACGACTTGCGCGCGAACAACGTGTGCGGGATGGCCACGCGCTCGCGAGCGAGCACCTGCAGCGACCGCAACTTGTCGCGCGCGCGTGCGAGGGCGATCGACGGGGTGGCCGAGAAGACTCCCTGGGTCTCGAACTGCCGCACGATCGCCGAGCCGTACTCGGTCACCGATGACCCGATGCGCGGGATGACGGCGTCGATGCCGGTCAGCACCTCGCCCTCGTAGAAGACCGCTGGCCCCGTGTTGCGCACCTCCACGTAGCAGCGCGTGTGATCCACGACGCGCACCTCGTGGCCGCGCGCCACGGTCGCCTCGACCAGGCGGCGCGTCGAGTACAGGCGCTGGCCGCGTGACAGCACGAGGATCTTGAGCGGGCGCGGTGTGGCCGTCTCGACGACGGGCGTGGTCACCGGATGCGGGTCGCCGTGGCGGCGGTGCACGTCGCTCGACGGGTCGGCGCCGGAATGCGCGGGGACGGGGGTCGGTTCGGCGTTGGGGGAGCTGCTCACGAGCGCATCATGCCAGCTCGCCACGGGCCCCGGCGATCACTCCTCCTCGTCGGCCGGCGTATCCGCGACACGCCGTCGCCTCGCGACGTCGACGAGGAACTTGCCGCGCAGGAGGCGCCGTCCCAGCAACACGGGGAAGTTCATGGCCTCGCGATCGGCGAGCGTGAACTCGGTGCGGATCGTCTGGCCCGCGATGATCACGTCGGCCTCGACGACGTGGCGCTCCTGCTCCTCGCCGTTCGACGAGCGCACCACCCGCGTGCCGACGCGCCGCGCCCGGAACCGTCGGCCGTTGTAGTCGGGATGCTCGGGGTCGAGCAGGGTGAACGTGATGTGGCGGGAGCCGTCCTCGTGCTCCTCCTCCACGCTCACGTCGGCACAGTGGATGCTGCTCGTGCGCGCACCCGTGTCGACCTTGGCCTCGAGGCCGAGGAGCCCGAAGCGCGGGAAGTCGACGCGTTCGACACGTCCGATGATGCGTTTCTCAGCTGCCACGAAGCGATGATACCCGGGAAGACGGCGCGGGCGCGGCTGGTGTCAGCCGCGCCCGCGTACTTCGGGTCCTGGGGATCCGGGTCAGTGACGCCGCGGTCGCACGCTCCCACCCGACGTGGAGTCGAGGAGGTTGGCGGCCGCGTGCTCGAAGGTGCCGGGGAGGGGCCCCTCCGAATCCATGCGTGCCATGTCGTCGTCGAGGTTCATCTGGTCGGCCGCCTCGATCGCCTTGGTGGCGACCCGCGCCTTCTGCCAGCGTCGCGCGGCGACTCCGGCAGCGCCCAGCGTGAGCACGAGGCCGGCGATGCGCAGGGCCGGAACGCCCTTGCTCGCGGTGCGCGCGACCGGGGCCAGTGCGATGGCGCGCTGCACGGCCTTGCGCTTCGACGCGTCGTTCCACGCGTTCGCTATGACGGGCACGAGCGCCGAGGCAGCCGCCACGCCGACCTCGACCGCCTGGCTCTTGCGCAGGTCGGCGCGGAGCTCCTGCACCGAGGGTGCGTCCTTGCGTGCCTTCGCGAAGCGCTTCGACGTCGTCTTCGACGCGTCCTGCGCGCGCTCGGAGGCCTGCTGCGCGACGATGGCCGCACGGCCGCGCGCGGTCTGCACGACCTCGAGCACGGTGTCGCGTGCCTGACGCAGCTGCTGGGCGTCGGGGAGTTCGAATGACTGGGTGCGCTTGCGGAAAGTAGGCATGTAGTGAGCATGACCCCTTTCTGCTGTGGCCAATCGCCTTCGCTCGAGACCCGTGGGCTTTGCGGCAGGCTTACGCAGGCTCGGGGCCGGGGTATGGTCCCGTCCTGATGCGTCGCACCATCCTCGATCCCTATGAAGACCGCTACGCACGACGGGTGTTCGGCATGCGTTCGAGCGTCATGCGCGACCTGATGGCGATCACGCAGCGCCCCGAGGTCATCTCGCTGGCGGGCGGGCTCCCCGACACCGGCGCCTTCGACCGCGAGTACCTCGCGACGCTCGTCGCCGACATCGCGCGCGACTCCGGCGCCCAGGCGCTGCAGTACGGCCCGACCGAAGGCACGCGCGCGGTCATCGACGTGATCGTCGACGTCATGCGCCACGAGGGCATGGAGCCCGACCCCTCCAACATCATCGTGACCACCGGCGGCCAGCAGGTGCTCGACCTCTTCGCCCGCACGTTCGTCGACCCGGGCGACGTCGTGATTGCCGAAGGCCCCACCTACCCCGGGGTCGTGCCGTGCTTCAACGCCGTGCAGGCCGACGTGCGCCACGTGCCGCTCGACGCCGACGGGCTCGATCCCGCCAAGGTCGAAGCGCTCCTCGACGACCTCGCGCGCGAGGGCCTCACCGCGAAGTACCTCTACACGATCCCCACCTTCCAGAATCCCGGCGGCTGCACCACCACGCTCGAGCGCCGCATCAGGCTGGTGGAGCTGGCCGCGGAGCGCGACCTGATCGTGCTCGAGGACAACCCCTATTCGCTCCTGCGCTTCGAGGGTGAGCCGGTGCCCACGCTCCGGTCGCTCGACACCCACGGCCGGGTCGCCTACCTGGGCACCTTCTCGAAGATCTTCTCGCCCGGCGTGCGCGTGGGCTGGGTCGAGGCACCGACGCCGATCCTCGCCCGCCTCAACCTGATGAAGCAGGCGGCTGACCTCTGCAGCTCCACCTACATGCAGATGCTCGTCACGAGCTTCTTCACTGCCGACGGTGGCGAGGCCTGGAAGCGATGGGTGTCGAAGCTCAACGTCATCTACTCCGAGCGGCTCGACGCGATGTGCGAAGCCATCGACGAGCACTTCCCGCCGGGCACGAGCTACACGAAGCCGGAGGGTGGGCTGTTCCTGTGGGCGACCCTCCCCACCGCCATCGACACGACCGACCTGCTCGCGCGGGCGCTCGAGAAGGACGTCGCGTTCGTGCCCGGCGCCGGGGCGTTCCTCGACGGCACGGGTGGCAACGCGATGCGCCTCAACTACTCGGCGATGACGCCCGATCGCATCCGCGAGGGCATCCGCCGCATCGGGGAGACCGCCCACGAGGTGCTCGACCTCGCGCGCTCCCTCGGCCTCGACGACACGGGTGGCAGGAAATGAAGGTTGCGGTGCTCTGCGGTGGACGCTCCCACGAGCGCGCGGTGAGCCTGCGCTCCGGCGCGCGCGTCGAGGAAGCGCTCGGCCAGCTCGGCCACGAGGCCGTGCTGATCGACACCGGCCCCGACGCGTCACGCCTCCTCAAGGAGGGCGGCTTCGACGTCGCCTTCATCGCGCTCCACGGACGCGGTGGCGAAGACGGCACGGTGCAGTCGCTGCTCGAACTGATCGGCATCCCCTACACGGGATCCCGCGGCGGCCCGAGCGAGGCCGCGTTCGACAAGGCGCGCGCCAAGCGCATCTTCAGCGCGGCCGACGTGCCGACCCCGAAATTCCTCACCCTGACCCAGACCGCGCTCGAGGAGTTCGGCGCCGCCGACGCACTCGACGAGGCACGCGATGCGATCGGGTTCCCGCTCGTCGTCAAGCCGTCACGGGGCGGCTCGGCGATGGGGGTGCGCTTCGTCAACGACGAACGTTCGCTGCCGCGCGCGCTGATCAGCGCGATGAGCTACGACCGCGAGGTCGTGGTGGAGCGGCACGTCACCGGACGCGAGCTCGCCGTGGCGGTCCTGGGTTCGGGCGCGACCGAATCCGTGGCGGGCACCGTGCGCGTGCTGCCGGCCGTCGAGATCGTGCCGCGCAACGCCGACTGGTTCGACTACGAGTCGCGCTACGAGCACGGCGAGACCGAGTTCACGTGCCCGCCCCAGGAGATGTCAGCCGAGCTGCTCGAACGTGTCAGCGATGTCGCGCGGCGCGCGCTCGAGGCGCTCGACTGCTCGGGGCTCGCGCGCGTCGACCTGCTGCTCGACGACGCGGGTACCCCGTGGGTGCTCGAGGTCGCGCCCGTGCCCGGGCTGACGTCGACGAGCATCGTGCCCCTGGCCTGCGAAGCCGCGGGCACCACGTTCGAAGCCGTGATCGAGGAGCTCCTCGCCGATGCCGTCGCCCAGGGCGCCGGCACCTCTGCCTGAGCCGGCGCCGGGCCCTGGCAGCCACCGCAGACGGCGCGGCCATGACTAACGACGGCGCGACAACCTCCGGCGGATCCCGTCGGTTGCTGGTCGCTTCTCCGTCGGCCGGCCGCCCGAATGGCCGCACGATTCACAGCGGTAGTGGTTTGCAACTTGGTCGGTAGGGGCAAACTACCTACATCGACGGAGACGGCAGCAGCCCACTGCCAGAGCCAGATTCATGGGGATGAGCCTGGATCGTCGAGCCCGAAGCCCGTTGCCCTGAAAGAGGTATTTCGATGTCGCACGTCCTCGTGTTCTTCCACTCAGCCACCTGCGGACATTCACGCCGCATGGACAGCGTCGTCGACCACTTCATGCGCACCCACCGCGGCCGGCTCAAGGTCGCCAAGGTCGAGCTCACCGAGCGCTCCGACCTCGCCCAGCGGTTCCACGTCGAGAGCGGCCCGACCCTCCTCCTGCTCGAGAACCTGCAGGAGGTCGCCCGCCTCGAGGGTCGCCGCACCCTCCCGGACATCAAGGAAGTCTTCGAACCCCTGTTGGGGATCGAGCCCGCTACCGTCTCGGTGGAGCTCGCCGGCGCCTGCTGACGAGAACCAGGATTCGCACCCGCGCCCGCACCGCACCCCGAACCACCGCGAATCCACTCCGACCCCGGCGTCACGCCCGCACGTGCCCCGTACCCGTGTGACGTCTCGAGACCGGTAGCTCCGACGATGGTCGAGCGAGCCGAGCCGTAACTGCCTTCCGGCCCGGCTCGCTCGGCGTCGTCGAACCGAACGCACCTTCACCGCACCCCACGCACGCGTCGTCGTGCCCCCGAGTTTCGCGTCCCGCTCGAAGCAGGATGCGCCAACCTTCAGGAGTGGGGGGTGGCGCGTCGCGCCTTCGCGTGGGACGCGAATCGTGGTCCGTCAGTCCTCGGCGGGGATGCGGATGGTCTCCATCGACGTCGCGCGCCCCGTGGCGGAGTCGAGCTCCACGATCGCCCCCTCGAGCTGCACGCCCTCGGTCGACGGCACGAACCGCTCGCCGACACCCTTGAGGAACCGTCGCAGGATGATGTCGGAGCGCACCCCGAGCACGCTGTTCTCGTGCGGACCCGTCATGCCGAGGTCGGTGACGTACGCCGTGCCGCCTGCGAGTACGCGCGCATCGCTCGTCTGCACGTGCGTGTGCGTGCCGACGACCGCCGACACGCGACCGTCGAGGTGGATGCCCATCGCGACCTTCTCGCTGGTCGCCTCCGCGTGCATGTCGACCAGGATCACCTTGGTGCGCGCCTGCATCTGCGCGATGAGGTCGTCGACGACCTCGAACGGCGCGATACCCACGTCGAGGTAGACCGAGCCCATGATGTTGAGTACGCCGATCTCGACGGTCGTGCCCGTGCTGCGGTCCTCGACCTCGACGTAGGCGATGCCATGCCCGGGCGACCGCTTCGGCATGTTCGCCGGGCGCACGATCGGCACCTTCGGGTCATCGAGCATCTGGAAGATCTCGTTCTGGCGGAACGCGTGGTTGCCGAGCGTGATCACGTCGACCCCGTGCGCGAGCATGCCCTTGGCCTGCTTCTCGAAGATGCCGAGGCCCCGCGCCGCGTTCTCGCCGTTGACGATCACCGCGTCGAGTGACAGTCGCTCGCGCAGGCGCGGCACGAGTGTCTCGACGCAGCGCCGACCAGATTCTCCGAAGACATCACCGACGAGCAGGATTCGCATGGCCAGAGCCTACGGGTTCTGGGTTCGGGGGAGCGCTACGCGTCCGCCGGAGGCTGGTGGTGGGTGCGACCGGCCCCGCGTCGCAGCAACCTGACCACGAGCGCGAGGTAGGCGAGCCCGGGGAGCACGCCCGCGACGAGGATCACCAGGAGTGACCCGAGGCGGCCGTCCGCGAGGGTCTCCGCGAACGGCCGCACCGCGAGCCCGACGAGCACCGCTGCGGCGCCCAGCGCCACGCCGCGCACGAGCACCGGGGCCAGCGACGGCGGCTGCACGACCGCTTGTTCGAGCAACGCGCGCTCGACGAGGCGATGGTGGGCGAAGACGTACCAGGTGTAGGCGATCGTGGTGCCGATCGCCGCGCCATATGCCTCGAGCGAGGGCACCAGGCTGAAGTCGATCACGACGTTGAG
>JAOPYW010000110.1 GCA_025964405.1 Thermoleophilia bacterium
GCGCGTGCTTCCTGTCACCGACGCCGCTGACCCCGCTCAAGCCGGGTTCGCTCGGCAAGCCGTGCTTCGGCATGAGCATGGAGGTACGCGACCCGCTCACCGGTGCACCGCTCGGGCCCGGCGAGGGTGTGGGGGAGCTGGTGTGCACCAAGCCGTGGCCGGCGATGACGCGCGGGTTCTGGGGCGAGGGCGGCGACCAGCGCTACCTCGAGACCTACTGGAACGCCTGGCCGGGTGTGTGGAAGCACGGCGACTGGGCGTCGATCGACGAGGACGGCATGTGGTTCCTGCACGGCCGCTCCGACGACACGATCAACGTCGCCGGCAAGCGCATCGGCCCGGCCGAGTACGAATCGATCGCCGTCGACCACGAGAGCGTGGCCGAGGCTGCGGCGATCGGCGTGCCGCACGCGGTGAAGGGCGAGGAGGTCTGGATCTTCTGCGTGATGGCCCCCGGCAAGCGGGCGTCCGATCGCCTGCGCATCGTGATCGGCGAGATGGCGTCCGACCGGCTCGGCAAGGCGTTCAAGCCGGGGCAGGTGCTGTTCGTGAAGCATCTCCCGCGCACCCGCAGCGCGAAGATCGTACGCCGCGCCGTGAAGGCGGCTGCGCTCGGCCAGGACCTCGGCGACATCTCCTCCGTCGAGAACCCCGAGGCGCTGCGCGGCATCGCCCGCGCCGTCGAGCAGCAGGTTCCTGCGGCGCAGCGGCCGGTCGAGGGCGACGCCTGACGCCAGCAGGCCGTCAGTGCGCGGCGGTGCGGTGCAGGTCGGTGAAGCTGGCCGCGTCGATCGGCGTCGGGTCGAGCTCCCGTGACCTGAGCGTGGCCATGACCGCCGAGAAGACGAGCGCGAGCGCACCGATCCCGAGGATCCAGGCGAGCGCCGACGACGAGTCGCGCTTGAACACCGACCCGTTACTCGTATCGCCCGTCGCGTTGGGTGCGGCTGGAGTCGGGTCGAACCTAGCGGTGTCGTCCGCCGCGGGCTCCCCGACGTAGTACGGCATCTCCTCCGCATCCGCGAGCCGCTCCGCGTAGGTGCCGTCTGCCGTCATGGTTCCATAGGGTGTGGCGCGGATCGTGCGATCCGGCACGGTCGACGCCGCAGTGGCCGTGGGGTAGCCGCCGGCCGCTGCCGCCTGCGCGAACGTCGTGGAACCGGTGAGTGCCGCGGCGAGTGCCGCAAGGGTGACGATGATCGTTCGCATGGTGGAGCTCCTAGGGCGCGAGGCCGGGCTGGTCCTTCCGGCGCGTTACCAACTGTTGCGCACTGGGACGGTCGGCTCATGCGAGCTCTTGGGGTTTCGGGGGTCTCCGGAAGACTGCGATACGTTCGTGAAATTGAAGGTGTCGGACAACCGTCGAGATAGCGGTGCAGGAGAGCCACTGCGGGCGGCGAATCGGGTGCGTGTAGCCCTGAGCGCGGCACCAGCCGCCTCACCTTCCCCAAGGAGCCACGAACGTGCATCGCCCCATCACGACCCGCCGACTTCCCCTGCTCGCCCTGGTCGCATCCCTCTTCGCCCTCCTCGCCGCACCCGGGGTCTCAAGCGCCGCCACCGTCGCCCGCCAGACCGCGCCGGCCTGTGACAGCTACGGCTCCGTGACCAACTGGGGGCCGCGCACGCTCACCGTTCCGCAGTTCAACCCCGCGACAGGCACGCTCACGGGCATCACGCTCAGCGAGCAGGTCGCGATGCGCAGCAACTTCTCGGTCACGTCGGTCGACAACCAGCCGGCCGACATCAGCATCGACGTCAACGGCGACGCCTACCTCGACGAGGCCGGCGTGCCGCGGGTGGCGGTGACCCTCGAGGGTTCGCGCACCTTCCGCTACTCGGGTACGGGCACCTTCACGGGCACCATCGGGCCGGAGGAGCAGGTGGCCAACGTGCCGATCTCGAGCTTCGGCGCGTGGACCGGCACGGGCAGCGTCTCGGGCACCGCTCGCGCGACCGCCGCGACGCGGGTGACGGCACCGGGCAACGCGGACGTCAGCGTCCGCACGAGCGGTGACACGCGCCTGTGCGTGACCTACGACTACACGGTCAACGTGACGGTCTGCATCGGCGACTACGTCTGGCACGACCGCAACGAGAACGGCGTCCAGGATGCCGGCGAGCCGCCGGTCGCGGGCCGCGACATCGTCGTGCGCGACCAGTACGGCAACGTGCTCGGCTCCGCCACGACCGATGCATCCGGCCACTGGACGGTCTGCGGCCTCGAGCCGAACACGGCGTGCGTCGCGACGGTCGACCTGCCCGACGGCTGGGTCGTGACGCGCACGGGGAGCGGCAGCGACCCGGCGGTCGACTCCAACGGCGTCACGACGGCGAGTGGCGATGCCACGATCGCCTGTATCACGCCGCCCACGGGAAGCGACCTGACCTTCGACGTCGGCATCTACCAGCCGACGACCCCGCCGTCGGCCTCGTCACCGGCGCCGCGACCCGCGCTCGGCGTGGCCAAGAAGGTGGCGTCGAAGTCGATCGCGTCGAAGGCGAAGGTCGTCTTCTCGGTGACCGTCAAGAACAAGGGCGCCGCGGCGGCGACGAACGTGACGGTGTGCGACGCGCCGCCGGCGCAGCTCGCGTTCGTGACACGTCCCAAGGGTACGTTCGTGAAGAACGGCAAGCTCTGCTGGACCATCAAGTCACTCGCGGCGGCCAAGAGCGTGACCTTCAGGTACACGATGCGCGCCGCCACGGTGACCCGCGCCACCTGCGTCGTCAACGCGGCGACCGCGGCAGCCACCGGCACCTCGGGATCGAGCACGGCTCGAACGTGCATCCGCCCCGGCAAGCTCGGCATGCTCCTGCTCGCGGGCTGACCGCGCCCCGGTCGATCACCTCGCCGCACTGCGGCGCACCGCTCCCCCACTGATTCGAGGATCCTTCGATGCATCTCCCCCTGCTTCGCCTGCGTACGCTGCTCACCGCGACGGTCGTGACGGCGGTCGCCCTCGCCGTCGCCGCGCCACTGGCCGGTGCGGCTGACGTCGCCCCTGCCGCGACCACCGCTCGAGCGGTCGCCAACGGTTCGTGCCTGCACCCGACCAAGCCCGAGGCGCTCAAGCCCGTGGCGTACAAGTTCGCGACGCGCACCAACATCTGGCGCGCACGCATCTCGTTCGGGTCGGTCGTCGCCACGACGCTCCCGGGGGCCGGCCGGTCGTCGGGTTCGCTCAGCGCGGTGACGATCCACACCGGTCGAGCGGCGAGCTACCTCGTGCTCGACGCACGCCAGGTGAACGACCAGTGCTACCTGCTCCTGCGCATGCCGGCGGTCGGCACCACGACGAACTACAAGGTCGGTTGGGTGAGCCGCGACCTGCTCGTGGTGACACGCAGCCTCTGGCAGATCGAGGTCGACCGGAGTGACTTCCGCGTGCGGGCCTACAAGGCTGGGCGCAAGGTGCTCGACGAGCCCGTCGTGATCGGACGACCGGCGTACCCGACCCCGCTCGCCCCGGCGACCAAGCCGTTCGCGATGTACGACGCGGTCGCCGGGAAGGCGACGTCGTTCACCGGCACCTGGGAGCTCGCGACCACGGCGCACAACGAGATCGACTCGACCCTCGGGCGCGTCGGTATCCACGGGCGCGGCGGCGAGAGCCTGCAGGATGCGCTCGGTACGGCGTCGAGCCACGGCTGCGTACGCACCGACAACGGCACCGTGAACCGCCTCGTGAAGCTGATCGGGCTGCCGAATCTGTTCGGGGTGCCGGTCGTGATCACGCAGTAGCGAGCGATTCGGGAGTACGCCGTCGAGGACTGCGGGTTCGCGGAGTCGCGAACGACTCGCTCAGCTCCGCATCCTGCTCCGCGTTCGCTACCTCCGGCATCCTGCCTCCGGTAGTCGTTCGC
>JAOPYW010000118.1 GCA_025964405.1 Thermoleophilia bacterium
GCCCCCGTCGCGGGCGTGAAGCTGCGGCGCGGCACCAAGGGCACCGTCATCGCGACATGGAAGCGCGTGAAGGGCGCCGACGGCTACAACGTCGAGCTGCTCATCGGTTCGGCGAAGCGCGGCACCGTGCTGCGCGCGACGTCGAACAAGCTGACGCTGACGCCGCGCTCGCCGCTGGTCGTGCGCGTCAGGGTGCAGCCGGTCGCCGGCTTCGGCGTGATGGGCCCCTGGTCGAAGGCCGCGGGAGTGACGGCCGTGAAGCTTGGCAAGCCAGC
The DNA here is from genome assembly GCA_025964405.1 of Thermoleophilia bacterium. Classification (GTDB taxonomy): domain Bacteria; phylum Actinomycetota; class Thermoleophilia; order Gaiellales; family SKUG01; genus JAGQUL01. The sequence continues at coordinate 276 of JAOPYW010000118.1, forward strand.
CAAGAAGCGGGCCCACAAGTAGCGTCACGGCACAGGCGATCACACGGCGGGGCGCACCTTCGGGGGCGCCCCGCCTCATTTCGGAGATTGCCTCTTCCCACATCCCGACAATCGTCGTACGTTGGAAGCGACGACAATCTCGGCCGCTCTTCGATCCTCCTCGTACTAGATCCGATCTCGGATCACACGTGGCATCGAGCACGAGCACGACGCGTTCTGGACCGACGCATCGCGTGCCGTAGGGGCAGGGACGAACATGACTTCAATGCAGGTAAGCACTGGCGCAGGCTGCGGCATGATGGGCGCAGCCTCGAAGACCACGGCGTCTCCCCAGCTGGCGCTCGGCGCGAGCAACATCACCGTTGCCGGACAGGCACTCGGTGGCGCACTGCAGACGGGCACGGCCCCGACCGACTCCGCGTCGACGCAGGCGCTCATGCAGTCGCTGCTCGGCACGGTCCAGCAGCTCTCCGCACTCCTGCAAGGAGCCGCAGGTGGCGGCGCCGCTGGCGCTCCCGTGCTCAAGGCCGTCACGACCGGCGCGATGCCCATGGCGATGCCGACGGCAGCCACGCCCGCAGGTGCCACCACCGGCACCCTCAAGGTCGACGGTACGAACAGCTCGACCGTGCCCGGCCGCGCGGCGATGACCAACCCCGCCACCAACGATCCGCGGTTCGTCGCCGGCACCACCGGCCCGACCGTCAAGAAGGGCAAGGCCAAGACGGTCAAGCTCGAGGACGGCAAGGCGCTCGACGGCGGCAAGGCTCGCAAGCAGAACGACGGCGACAAGAAGCAGAACAACTACTCCGTCACCGACGCGAACTACAACCCGCAGCTCGGTATTCCGGCGAAGATCGCCACGGAGAAGAACGCGACGCCGCACCAGCCGACGTACGCGGAGACGATCAACCTCTACAGCGCCGCCGGGTACGTGCAGGCGTTCGCACCGGCCGAGTACGACAAGATGGTCGCCGTGCAGAACGGTGGCGGGATGACCGTGCTCGAGCAGGCGGCCATGGCCACCGGCATCGTCCCGAAGGCGGGCAACTACGCAGCCTCCGGCATCACCGAGAGCGCGATCCCGAAGAACATCCCGGGGTCGGGCCTCGACGCCAAGAAGTACCTCCAGTCGGGCACTGACATCACGGGCCAGGAGTGGGCACGCCCGCACCACGCCCTGTCGCAGTGGGGCGCCTACAGTCAGCTGATCAAGCTCGGGGTCGACGGTGAGACCGCCCATACGCTGGCGGGCGACGACGGTGTCTCCGGTGGCGGGCGCCTCAACGGCGTCAACAACCAGGACGGCGGCGACAGCTTCAACGCTGGCGAGATCGAGATCTGGTCGAAGGCCGCGAAGCTCGAGGAGGAGACCGGCAAGCCGATCCTCGCCGCGTTGTCGCACTCACACGCCATGACCGGCCTCTCCGAGGACACGCTCACCAACCCGAACATCAACAAGATCATCAACAAGAAGGGTGGCGTCGGCGACGTCGCGACGAAGGGCGCAGACGCCCGCACCCTCGAAGCCGGAAGCGCACGTGAGCTCGGCCTCAAGAAGATCCTGCTCGACGGCACCGTGGGCGACGCCAAGAAGGCGAAGGCCGACGGAACCAAGGCAGACAACAAGAAGCTCATGGAGGGTCGCGTCGACCCGTCGACCGCATCGGCGCAGGCGCAGCAGGCCGCCGGTGGCGGCATGGCAGGCATGGCCGGCATGGACATGGGCACCACCGCAACCGGCGGTGGCACGATCAACGCCGCCAGCCCGGCGAGCAGCCTCGCCGTCGCGCTCCAGGCACTCATCGCTGCACTGCAGGCCTTCGCTTCGGGAACCAGCGCACCGGCTGCCTCGACAGTCGCCTACGCGGCTCCGGTGGCCGCTCCGGTCGCCGCGACGCCGGTCGTCGCACGGCCCCAGGTCACCACCACCGCAGCGGCCCCCGTGACACACACGGCAGCGTCGTGACATGACCGGCTTCGACGCCGACACCAGCCGTGCACCCGGGTTCGTGACCGTGGAGGTCGCGATCGCGGCGTTCCGCGCAGGGCGCATGATCGTGATCGTCGATGCCGACGACCGCGAGAACGAGGGCGACGTCTGCGCGGCGGCCAGCCTCATCACTGCCGACCAGGTGAACTTCATGGCGCGGCATGCCCGCGGATTGATCTGCCTCACCCTGTCGGGCGCACGGGTCGACGCACTCGAACTCGCGCCCATGGCACGCACGAACGAATGCGTGCACGGCACCGCCTTCACGGTCTCGATCGAGGCCGCAACGGGCGTGACCACCGGCATCTCGGCCGCGGATCGAGCCCACACCATCCGAACCGCCGTGGCGCCCGACGCCGTTCGTGGCGACGTGGTGTCGCCCGGGCACGTGTTTCCGCTCCGCGCACGCCCGGACGGCGTGCTGGAACGGCCAGGACACACCGAGGCCACCGTCGACCTCGCGCGACTCGCGGGGCTCGAACCTGCGGCCGTCATCTGCGAAGTCATGAACGACGACGGCACGATGGCACGCGTGCCCGACCTGCAGGAGTTCGGTGCTGAGCACGGCCTTCCGATGCTCAGCATCGAGGACCTCGTGGCGTGGCGCCGCGTGCACGATCCCGCTGTCGCCCACGAGCAGACCCTGTCGTCCGGCCTGTCGATCGGCGACTCGTTCGAGGTCGAACTAGTCCGAGCATGAGCGCCGAGCAGCCCGACGACCTCACGATGCCCCGGCACGAGTTCCGTGTCATGGGCACCACCGCGACCTTCCTCCTGCGCAGCGATCCTGGCGATGCCGACCGGCTGTTCCAGCAGGCCCAGACCGCCCTCCTGACCATCCAGGCGCGGCTGTCACGGTTCGAGCCGACGTCGCTGCTCGAGCAGCTCAATGATCGTGGGCACGGCGTGGCCTCGGGCCCGCTCGCCCTCATCCTGCGCGCCGCAGCCGCCGCGACCGCAGCGACATCCGGGCGGTTCGACGTGGGGGTCGGGGCCGATCTCATCAAGGCAGGGTACGACCGCTCCTTCGACCTGCTCGACAAGCCCGATGCCGAGGTACGGGCCCGCGGCGCGGCCCTCGACCCGCACGCCGCTCCGGTCGAGCCGTTCGCGGTTCGCGAGCCCTCGTTCACGATCGACGACGCAGGCCGCGTGCAGCTGCGCGAAGGCGTGCGCCTCGACCTGGGCGGCATCGCCAAGGGATGGGCGGCCGACACGGTCCGCGAGCGCCTCGCGCGCGAGTCGGGCGTGTCATGCCTCGTGAACCTGGGCGGCGACATCTCGGTGCACGTCGAACCTGACGAGGAGCCTTGGCCGATCGGCGTTTCGGTCGGCAACACCGAGCACTCGATCGGCATCGGGTTCGGCGGCCTCGCGACGAGTGGCCAGGACAACCGGGTCTGGCACGCACCCGACGGACGCGGCCTCGCGCACCACATCATCGACCCACGCACCGGGCGTTCGTCCGCGACCGACGTGCTGCGCGTGACGATGATCGGCGAATCGACGATGCACGCCGAGGTGTGGGCGAAGGCGCTCATGCTCGAGGGATTCGCGGGCGCCGTGGCCGAGGCCGACGCGCGCGGGTTCACGACGATCATCACCGCGACGAACGGCGACGTCGGGTACACGGGAGCGGTATCCGGCCTCGCTGACGGCGGCTGAACCGCCAACCCGTCGTGCGCCCCGGCGCGCCGCGGCCGACGATCAGGCCGGCGGCGCGAGACCGATGAAGTCGACGCTGCCGTCGACCCCGACGATGATCGCGGGGATGCCGAGCGCAGCTGCTTCCTCGGCCGCACCGACCTGCCCGCGCAGGAAGAGCGCCTTCGACCACACCTCTGCGGCTTCACAGGTGGCACCGAAGACGCTGATGCGGAGCACGTCCGATGCGGCCGGTTGGCCCGACCGCGGATCGATGAGGTGGTGCGCGACGCCCGCAGACGTCTCCGACTTCCAGACACGGCGGTCCTGACCGCTCGTGGCAACCCCGCCTGCGGCGAGCCCGTAGGTGGCGATCCCCCCGGGGAGCTCCAGGCCGAGCGGCCACGGATCGTCGCCGGACGCGACGTGCACGGCAACGTCGCCGCCCAGGTTCACGAGGCAGGTACCGACGGATGCGAGCATGGCACAGGCCCGATCGGCGGCCCATCCCTTGGCGATGCCGCCGAGGTCGATGCGCGAACCGGCGCGAACCCGCACCACTCCGTCGGCGCCGAGCGCGAACGGCGGCTCGAGCGGCGCAGCACCCGCGACCGGCTCCGTCGCACCGTCGCGGCCGCCGTCGGCCGAGGCGTACCACGCATCCAGCTGCTCGGGTGCGGGAGGCGCGAGCAGGTCGAAGTCACGGTCGTAGCCGGCGGCGACCATCGCCGCGCCGACCCCGACGTCGACCCGGCCCCCGGTGTCGTGATACGCCTGCAGCGCGGCGAGCAGCACGTCGCGCATGAGCTCGTCGACGTGCCCCTCGCCGGCGTCGTTGAGCCGCTCGATGGGCGACGACGGGTCGAACCGGGTCAGGGTCGCCGACACCCGTTCGAGCTCGGCGACCACCTCGTCGAAGGCCGCCGCCGCAACGTCGGCATCGGCGCGCAGGAGCAGCTCCCCGAACGTGCCCATGACACCGAATTCGCGACGCTCGAAGTCTTCGCCCACGGGGTCGCTCATACGCTGTCGAACCGATCCGCATACACGAGGGCCGGCGGAATCTGCAGCTCGTGCAGCGACTTGAGCACGCCGTCGATCATGACGGGCGGGCCGCACACGACGAAGTTGCGGTGCACGGCGTCGGCCGGCAGCACCTGGGCCAGCAGGTCGCCGTTGACGAAGCCCGTGCGGCCGGTCCAGCCGGGCTCGGGGTTCGAGAGCACGTAGACGACCTCGAGTGACATGCGCTCGCGCAGCGACTCGATCTCCTCGCGGAAGGTGATGTCCTCCCACGTGCGCGCCCCGTAGATGAGCTGCACCGGTCGCGGATCCTGCAGGTCGGCGCACGTGCGCATGATGCTCATGGCCGGCGTGATGCCGATGCCGCCCACGACCAGCACGAAGCCCGAGTCGGGGAGCACCGGTTCGTAGGCGCCGTGCGGCCCGTCGAGGAAGACCATCGAACCCGGCTGCAGCTGGTGCGCGCGGCTCGTGAAGTCACCGAGCTGCTTGACGGTGAACGACGGGCGCGCCGGATCACTCGAGCTCGAGGCGTAGGAGAACGGGTGCTCGGTGAGCGCGAAGGCCCGACCGTTGAGGCGCAGCCAGGCGAACTGGCCGGGCAGGAACGGCACGCCCGCGTGGCCGTGCGCCTCGAGCCGCAGCGTCACCGCGTCGCCCCGTTCGGGCTGCACGCCGATCAGCACGTACGGCTGGCCGAGGGCGGAGAAGGGCCGACCGATGCGCAGGTAGAGCAGCGCAACGAGGCCGACCGCCATGCCGACGACGATGTAGCCGCGGAGGGCGTCGATCGCCGAGTACCAGGAGACGAGCAGCGCGTGCGTGGTGCCACCGACCACGAGCGCGATGCCGAGGAGGATGTGCACGAGACGCCAGTGCTCGTAGGAGAGGCGCAGGCGGCGACGCCACGTCGACGAGGCCGCGATCACGATGAGCGCGACCGCCGCGACCCAGCCCGCCTGGGCCTTGAGGGGTCCATGGATCGGCAGCAGCCAAGGGATGAACTGGTCGGGATCGTGCACGACGAACACCACGATGTGGATCGCCAGCAGCACGAGCACGCCGTAGCCCATCAGTCGATGCAGGCGCAGCAGCGGGCCGATGCCGAACGACGACGTGAACTGGGGCGCGCGACTCGGCGTGAGGAACTGCAGCACGATCGTCGACAGCGTCACGAACCCGATGGCGATGCCGAACAGTGTCAGTCGATCGGCCCCGCGTGGCGGGACGGCGAGCAGCAGCGCGAGCGGGCACAGCAGCAGCACGACGTATGCCGCGAGCCAGAGCCAGCGTTCCAGCGGCCGATGCAGGTCAGATCCCATGCGGGGATCCTAGGCGACCGTGCAGTCGGAGCCGCGCACGATCACGCTGCGGCCGGAGCCGTCGTCGGCGCCGGAGCCGGAGCGGCGGG
>JAOPYW010000149.1 GCA_025964405.1 Thermoleophilia bacterium
GGTCGAGGCCACCGGCGTCGAGATCGAGTGGGACGTGCAGCTCGCTGGCGCCGACGTCATGGACCAGTTCGGTGGCAACCCGCTGCCGCCGCAGGTGCTCGAGTCGATCCGCGCGAACGGCGTCGCCCTCAAGGGCCCGATCACGACGCCCGTCGGTTCTGGCTTCCGCTCGGTGAACGTCGCCCTGCGCAAGGAGCTCGACATGTACGCCCAGGTGCGCCCGGGCAAGAGCTACCCCGGCGTGCGCTCGCGCTTCGAGGACATCGACCTCGTGATCATCCGCGAGAACACTGAAGACCTCTACGCCGGCATCGAGTACGAGCAGGACACGGCCGACGCCAAGGAGCTGACGCAGTGGATCAAGTCGAAGGGTGGCGGCTTCCGCTTCGAGGACCACGTCGGTATCTCGATCAAGCCGATCTCAGAGGAGGGCACGCGCCGCGTCGTGAAGTTCGCGTTCGAGTTCGCGCGCGCCAACGGCCGCAAGAAGGTCACCTCGGTGCACAAGGCCAACATCATGAAGCACACCGACGGCCTGTGGCTGCGCGTGTCGGAGGAGGTCTCGAAGGACTACCCCGAGATCGAGTTCGAAGAGCGCATCATCGACAACATGTGCATGCAGCTCGTGCAGAAGCCGGAGCTGTACGACGTGCTTGTGGCGCCGAACCTCTACGGCGACATCCTGAGCGACCTCGTGGCGGGTCTCGTCGGCGGTCTCGGCATGGCGCCGGGCTCCAACGACGGTGACAAGGCGCACGTGTTCGAGCCGGTGCACGGCTCGGCTCCGAAGTACGCCGGCCAGAACAAGGCGAACCCGACGGCGCAGATGCTGAGCGCCGTGATGATGCTGCGCCACCTCGGCGAGACCGATGCGGCCCAGCGCATGGAGGACGCCATCTCGTCGGTGATCGCCGAGGGCAAGGACGTCACGTATGACATGAAGGACGATCGCAACGATCCGACCGCGGTCGGTACGTCGCAGTTCGCCGACGCCATCATCGCGCGCCTCGGTGCGGTCGTCACGGCCTAGTCGAACAGCGACACGAATGCAGTGCGAGGGGCGTCCATCGGGGCGCCCCTCGTCGGTTGTCGTGCAACCCGCCCGTAGCGCTGCTCGATGTACCGATACGCAGGCGTGCGCTCGGGACCGCGCGCGCCGCATCTGGGTTGGGACTTCGAGATGACGAACGTGAACTCCGTGCGCAGTGCGCCAGTGAGTGCGACGACGGCCGCGGCATCGGCCGCGGCAGCTACCGAGACGGGCGCCAGCGCAGACGCGCAGCCCGAAGTGCTCACCTGGAAGGGCGACACCGCCAGCTGGTGGAAGCGCAACGATTCCACCGTTCTTGGCGGAGGACTGACTGCGATCGCCGGCGGCGCGATCGGCATCGCGCTGCTGGCGAACAGCGGGCATCTCACGAAGGGGCCGATCGCCGGCGTCGTCGCCGGTGCCCTCGCGCTCGGGGCGGGCGTGGGCGCCATCGTGCGCGCGGTGTCGACGTCGGGTGACCGCGTGCCCGCGAAGCCGCACGCCGTTGACACTCCGACCCTGCCCGAACCGGCCGAGGTGGCCGCGGTTCCCGGTGCATCGTTGCCCACCGGCAAGGTCGTCGGCGATGGTGACGGCAGCTACTGGGCGACGCGCACCGTCACCAAGTATCGAACGGGTAGCGACGGCAAGCTGGAGTCCTACACGGAGCAGGAACGCTATGTGGAGTACTTCAGCTGGAACATGCGCGCGCAGGACCCGATCGGTCGCCGCGAGGGCTACGACACCGCCGCACAGGCGCTCGGCGACATGCCCGAAGGTCGTGCAGCGGCATTGCGCGAGCAGGGCGGCAAGGTCGTGCCATACGAACTCAGCTCAGGCTCGCACTGGGGCGACCTGGATCACCTCGGGGTCAGCGACCCGTCGATCACCATGATCGTCAGCCCCGGCGGCGCCGTGTGGGAGAAGCGCCCTGCAGGTCACTGGGATGTGACGGGCAGCATGGGACGCATCCCGGCGATCGATGCAGTCGGCCAGCAGGTCGGCGAGTACGAGATGCGCTATCAGTCGAATCCGCGCGTCACCACCGAGTTCCAGCAGTCGGGTGCGCGTGGCTACGCCGACCTCGAGCACGCCCTCGGCGACATGCAGGCGCGCACTGGCGACCAGGCCGTAGTGAAGTCAGGGGAGCGGTACCACGTGCTCGACGTCTCCGCCGAGGCGGTCAGTCGTCACTCCAACAACGACGGGTTCGTCGTGGCCGGCAAGCCGCAGGGGCTCGTGGCGATCGAGCAGCAGGGCGGTATCTGGAGCCCATCGGGGCAGTGGTACGTGAAGCCGCATACCGAGTGACCCGCGGTGCGGCGTCGATCAGCCGTAGTTGTAGTCGAGGGTCGAGGCCGCGTACACGCCGCCGCCGACCGGAGCCACCTGCAGGCGCACGAGCAGGTACCCGTACAGTGCTGTGTCCTCGGCGCACTGGTGCTTGAAGCCCTGGGACTTGAGCGTGCCGCTCGTGCCGGTGAGCTTGGTTGCCGTCCACGGCGTCGACTCCGTGAAGTGGGTCACCTGGATCGTCTCACCGTTGGCCGGCTCGACGTTGGTCGCGCAGTTGTAGCTCGCGACGACCCGAGCACGCCAGGTGACGCCGGCCTTGGGAGCGCGGAAGGTAGCGAAGGCCTTGGTGATCGAGATGCTCGCCGCACCGCGCGCGACGGTCGCGTTGCCCGTGCCGACCGTCGTGAGTTTGTGCCGCAGCGGCTGCTTCTCGTTCAGGGAGGGCGTGAGCGTCGGCGGATTCTCCGACAACGCGCTGGCGGCCGTGGGGAACGCGAACAGCGATCCCAGGACGGCGATGGAAAGTGCGAGCGTGGTGGTTCGGCGAGTAATCATCTTCCGATCCTACCCATGCACGTCGCGCGTTATGGGAGTAGGCTCGCGAACGGCTCCACCCACATGACTGACATCGCCCTCGAGGAGAGAACGACCATGGCTACAGGCCGCAGGAAGATCACCGTCATCGGTGCCGGCAACGTCGGCGCCACCACCGCACAGCGACTCGCCGAGCGCGACTACGCCGACGTCGTGCTCGTCGACGTGGTCGAAGGCCT
>JAOPYW010000162.1 GCA_025964405.1 Thermoleophilia bacterium
TCGTGGGGGTGGCTGCGCTGAGCGGTGCGATGTTCATCCGAACTCCTACGATGATGGTCGGCCGCCGTCCCTGACGGCCAATCCCAGTGTCACGAAGTCGGCGGGACTGTACACGAGCGGCCCCCGCGACGCCCGACACATCCCCGTTGACCGGCCTCATGGGGCCGTCGTACCTTGGAGGGGAAGCCCGCGCTCCGCCAAGCGCACCGATCGCCTCCCACCGCCGCACACTGGGGAACTCGCCATGACCGTCACGTCACCTACCGCCACGCCCTTGCCCATGCAGTGCTGTGGCGACATGGGAGCTGCAGCCGCCACCAACGTGGCCGGCGTCGCAGGCGGCGGCGCAGCAGCCGACGCGAGCACGGGTGCCGCAACCGGCGGCGGCGCGACCACCGACCTCTCCACGGCCATCCAGCAGCTGCAGGAAGCCGTCACCCAGCTCCAGAACGTCGTCGCGCAGCTCCAGGGCGTGAGCGGCGGCGGCCAGTCGGTCGTGCAGGCCAACGCCGGCGCCGGCAACATCGGCGGCCCCGTGCAGCAGACGGCCCCGCCGGCTGACGCCACCCAGACGCCGCCGGCCGCGCCGGCACCCGCGCCCGCACCGGCGCCCACAGCTCCCGCCGCAGACCCCGCGAAGTTCACCGGTGCCAACATCACGGTGAAGGGCGTCGCCGCCAATGACGAGCAGAAGGAGAACATCCGGCTCGTGCTCGAGAAGGGCAAGGAGATGGGTGTCAGTGACAAGGTCATGACGGCCGCCGTGGAGACGATCATCGTCGAATCGACCGCGCACAACTACGAGGGCGGCGACCGCGATTCGGTCGGCCTCTTCCAGCAGCGCGACAGCTGGGGCTCGTTCGACGAGCGCCACGACCCGAAGACCGCGGCCGGCAAGTTCTACGAGCGCGCGGTAAATTACTCCACCGAGCATCCCGACGTCTCGACCGGCAACCTGTCGCAGAAGGTCCAGGTCTCCGCCTTCCCCGACCGCTACGCCGAGCACGAGGCCGAGGCATCGGCCGCGGTTGCCGCCTACAAGGCGTCGGTCGGCGCCTGACGCGATCCTTTGGCGCGCGCCGACCGCGCGGCCCACACCGGAGTCGCAGCGTTGAACGGCACGCGGGACCGACAGTTTGGTCTGCGGCGACGCTCAACGCTGAGGGGACCTGACCAGCGACCCCGCGCCGGTTGTCGGCGCACGCCCGCGACCCGCGGCGGCGGTTGAACCTCGAAGCGATCCACAGGCTACCTGCAGGTCGCCTACACTGCCGGGATGTCTTCGAATTCCGCAGCCTCCGCACCCACCACGCCCTACAAGGAGCGTTCCCAGCGCGAGATCCTGATCATCATGGGCGCGCTCATGCTCGGCATGCTGCTCGCCGCGCTCGACCAGACGATCGTCTCGACCGCCCTGCCGACGATCGCCGGCGACCTCAACGGGCTCGACCACATCTCGTGGGTCGTGACCGCCTACCTCGTAGCGACGACCGTGACGACGCCGCTGTACGGCAAGCTGTCAGACCTGTTCGGCCGCAAGCCGCTGTTCATCATCGCGATCGGCGTGTTCCTGGTGGGCAGCGTGTTCGCGGGCATCGCGCAGAACATGGGGGAGCTGGTCGCGTTCCGCTTCGTGCAGGGCGCGGGCGCCGGTGGGCTCATGGTGCTCGCGATGACGATCATCGCCGACGTCGTTCCTGCGCGTCAGCGCGGCAAGTACCAGGGTTACGTGGGCAGCCTGTTCGCGGTGTCGAGCGTGATCGGCCCACTGCTCGGCGGATTCTTCACCGACCATCTGAGCTGGCGCTGGGTGTTCTACGTGAACATCCCGATCGGGGCGCTCGCCCTGTTCGCGGTGATCACCACGCTGCACCTGCCGCACCAGCGCGTGGCGCACAAGATCGACTGGACGGGCGCGACGCTGCTGACGGCAGGCGTCGGCGCCTTCCTGCTCGCAGTCACGTGGGGCGGCGCCGAATACCCGTGGGGCTCGTGGCAGGTGATCGGCACGGGCGTGCTCGGGCTGGCGATCCTCGCACTGTTCGCGAACGTCGAGGGACGGGCCGAGGAGCCGATCATCCCGCTGCGCCTCTTCAGGAATCCTGTGGTGCTGATCGCCTCGCTCTCGAGCGCTGTCATCGGTTTCGCGATGTTCGCGAGCATCGTCTACCTGCCGCTGTTCCTGCAGGTCGTGTCAGGGCGCACCGCCACCTCGTCGGGCCTGCAGCTCGTACCACTCATGATCGGGCTGCTCGGCACCACGATCATCGTGGGGCGCCGCATCACGGCGACCGGCAAGTACAAGCGCTACCCACTCGGCGGAACCGTCGCCATCGCCGTGGCGCTCTTCCTGATGTCGACGTTGGACGCCGACACGCACGACTGGCAGATCAATGCCTACATGGTGCTGCTCGGCGCGGGGCTCGGCTCGGCGATGCAGGTGCTCATCCTGGCTGCGCAGAACTCGGTCGAACGCACCGAGCTCGGCGTGGCGACGGGCCTGACGACCTTCACGCGTTCGATGGGTGGCTCACTCGGCGTGGCGCTCGGTGGCGCGGTGCTTTCCAACCGCCTCCCCCATTTCCTCGGCGAGGCGTTCCCGGGCGGGCTCCAGGTGAGCGCGAAGAGCCTGAGCGGACGACCCGAGCAGATCCTCGCCCTCCCCGCGGACGTGCGCGACAAGGTGATAGGTGCGTTCTCCAACGCGCTCGACGACGTGTTCCTCCTCGGCGTGCCGTTCGCGATCATCGCGTTCTTCCTCGTGCTGCGGCTCAAGGAGCTGCCGCTCAGCGATTCGACCGCCCACAAGGGCAAGGAGACGCCCGCGGACGGCGTCGACGTGCACGACCTGGCCGACGGCGGCGCCGACACGATCGGCATCGCGACGCACTGAGTGTGCGCTACGGTGTGGCGGTGCGAATGGCCGCCCTCCTGATCGTCGCGTTGGTCGTGGGTGGCTGCGGCACCACTCACGCTGACAAGCGGCGCGCGAACCTCGCGAAGACCTTCGGTGGCGTGAAGGGCTACGAGGACTGTGTCACCAGCAGCCGACGTAAGCAGCTCGAAGGTGAGTACAGGGGACGGGTGACAAACGCCGCCGACCTGCCGCGCATCTGCGGGTCCTCCGTGGCAGACCAGACCACCGCGCGGTACCTGGCGTGTGTCGACGACGCCGAGCGTGTGGTGGATCCCGGGCTGGGCAATCTCACGGTTCGCGACTGCAGGCAACTGGTCCCACCCGAATCACGGGGATCATTCGGTGCTACGTCTCCGTTCTCCCAATGCCAACTACGGTCCGACTACGACGAAAACGGGAGGGCGTTTGAGTCGGCGGGCATCGAGCCCCCATGGAGTGTGAGGCGACCGTGCGGCTCATCGGCAGCAGACAAGGCAACGATCGGGTTCCTCGAATGCAATCGCAGGCTCGCGAAGCACCCCCGAGATCAGACAATGGCGCAGATTCGCCGTTGCGCGGGATCGCATCACGTCGCCAGCTACCACACGTACGTCGAGGAGCGCACCGAGACATCGGGCGGTCAGGGCTGACAACGTCCTGCCCGCCCTCGCGTAGAATGTCCGCATGGTCAAGGTCGACACACGAGCACACGAGCGCACGCAGGACGGGATCGATCCCGACCGGCTCAAGCTTGCCCTCGAAGTGCTCGCCGAGCTCGACAACATTCCGGTCGATCACCCCGATGCGATCACGGTGCAGCGCGCCACCGCCGGCATCTACAAGACCGCCAAGCAGCGCCGCAAGAACGAGCGCCGGGCCGAGCAGCTCGCGCACGATGACGCCGTGACCGCGAAGACCGCGACCGGCGCGCCGGGACGCATCGATGACGAGACCCAGGGAATCCCGCTCGTCTCCTCCGCGCAGGGCGCCACTGCCGGGGAGCTGATGGTCGCCCGCGGCTGCTACGTCTGCAAGCGGCGCTACACGCTCGTCGATGCCTTCTATCACCAGCTCTGTCCCGAGTGCGCGGCCCATAACCACGCGCGCCGCGACGCCCGCACCGACCTCTCCGGCAAGCGCGCGCTGCTCACGGGCGGCCGCGCGAAGATCGGCATGTACATCGCGCTGCGCCTGCTGCGCGACGGCGCGCACACGACGATCACCACGCGGTTCCCGAACGACGCGCTGCGCCGCTTCTCGGAGCTGCCCGACAGCCAGGACTGGTTCCACCGCCTGCGCGTGGTCGGCATCGACCTGCGCGACCCGGCCCAGGTGGTCGCGCTCGCCGACTCGGTCGCCGCAGCGGGCCCGCTCGACATCCTCATCAACAACGCCGCGCAGACGGTGAAGCGGAGCGAGGGCTCCTACGCCCCGCTCGTGGAGGCGGAATCGGAGCCGGTGCAGCTCCCCCATGGATTCGTCGCCGACGTGCTCAAGCTCGGACGCACGACCGATGCCCACCCCGCGGCGCTCGCGGCACCGGAAGACGCTTCCGCGGGCACGGCCACCGCGCACTGGGCGCCCACGCCGCATGCACTGACCGCGCTCGCGATGTCGGCGCGTTCGGCGTCACCCGATCGCGTCGAGGCCGGCGA
>JAOPYW010000191.1 GCA_025964405.1 Thermoleophilia bacterium
AGCGGCTTGAGGCTCGCGGCGTGCGTGAGCACGGTCGGCACGCCGGCCGCCTTGGCGATGTCGAGCGCGCGGCGCACGATCGCGCCCGCGGGCTCGGTGGTGACCCCCAGTGCCGCGCAGGCCCGGATGTCGTCGGCCCTGCGGTTGAGGTCGTCGACGGTGAGGTAGTCGTTCGCTCCGCGGAAGACGGTGACCTGGCGGGAGCCGTCCTTCTGCTCGGCGATGAGGCGCATGCCGGTCTGCGCGGGCGCCTGCAGGAGCGCCTCGGTGGCGATGCCCAGCTCGAGCAGCTCCTCCGTCAGCAGCGAGGCGTGCTCGTCGGTTCCCACGCGCGCGAGGAGCGCGACGTCACCCTCGATCGCCGTGAGCGCCATCGCCTGGTTGGCGGCGCGCCCACCACATGCGACGTCGAGGTCGGTCGCCTGCTCGGGGATGTGCGTCGACGCAAAGCCCTCGACGTGGGCGATGAAGTCGATGGTGATGAAACCGGTGACGATGACGCGTGGCATATCGGGTGGGTCTATCCGTTCCGGGCGTAAGCTAGTCGCTGGCGCGCAGCGCACGCCCCAGCACCGCGACCACGAAGAGCAGGCAGGCGCCGATGCCGAGCGCGAGCCCCAGGTCGAGCACGTGTGATACGAGGCCGATGATCGGCGGCCCCGCGAACAGCCCGGCATACCCCAGGGTCGTCACGCGCGAGATGCCGAGCGCGGGTGCGACGCCCTCGATGTTGCCCGCGAGCGTGAAGGCGATGGGCACGATCACGGCGATGCCGTAGCCGAGCACGCCGTAGCCGAACACGGCGATCCAAGGTTCGTTCACGATGACCGCGAGCAGCATCCCGACGCCGCCGATGAGCGCGCCGAGCCGCACCGCCGCGCGCCGGCCGATGCGCGCGATCTGCGCGTCACCCCGAAACCGCCCGATCGACATGCCGAGCCCGGCCGCCGCCGCGGCCAGTGGCGCGAACGCGAGCGACGAGCCCTGGTCCTCGTGCAGGTAGATGCCGCTCCAGTCGTCGACCGCGCCCTCGACGAACAGGCAGCAGAACGCAATGACGCCCACGAGCACCACGCGCGGATGGGTGAGCACCGACCCCGTGTGCGCGGCAACCGGTTCCGCGTCCGCATCCAGCTCCACCGCATGGTCAGCGTCGGCCGAACCCAGCAGGCCGCGCGCTGCGGCGACCGCGATCGCGCCGAGCACCGCTCCCACGATGAGGAAGTGCCAGGCGGGGTCGAGGTCGATGTGCGCGGCGATCGATCCGAGCCCGGCGCCGAGCAGCATGCCGAGGCTGTACATGCCGTGGATGCGTGACATGCGCGGGCGCCCCTCGAGGCGCTCGACGGCGGCGGCCTGGGTGTTGAGCGAGATGTCGAGGGTGCCGTAGGCGGCGCCGAGCAGCACGAGGATGACCGTGAGCGACGCGAGGTTCCACGCGAGGGCGGGCAGCACGCCGGCCGCCGACACCGCGACGAGCGCCGTGATCGCGACCTGCCGGCTCGACGTGCGGGCGATGAGCCCGGCGACGAACCGCATGGCCAGCACGAGGCCGAGGGGCACACCGAGGAGCGCGACGCTGAGCCGCACCGCCTCGAGCCCGAGCTCCTCCTTGATGAGGGGGAGCCGCGAGACCCACGTCACGACGAACGCCCCGAACACGAAGAACGTGACGTAGGTGGCGCGCAGGGCGCGGGTGGTGCGGTCGGTGTCGGTCAGGTCAGGCACGAACCGGGCAGGTTACAGGCCGGCGCGCGTCCGTTCGCGGCGACGCGCCGATCAGGCGATGCGCGCGAGTTGCAGGGAGGCGTTCGTGGTGAGCTGGCCGCCGCCCGCGACGGGCGACAGGGTCACCGATGAGGACGACGTGTGGTTGCGGAGCGTCAGGACGTCGCCGGCTGCGAGCGTCAGCAGTATCGAGCCCGCCACCTGCGTCGTACCCGTGGCTCGGCCGAACGTGCTGAGCGGCACTTCCACGCCGTTGACGCAGACCGCGAACTGGGCCGGCTCGTCGACCGAGACCAAGAAGTCGATGCGGTAGACGCCGGCGGCCGCGACCGTCACCCCGGCGGTTCCCGGAAGGTGCAGCACGCCCGAGGACGCCGGTGCCATGTCGCTGAACAGCACGTCGGCCTCGATCGCAACGTTCTGCGGGCCCCGATTGAGCACCTGCCCGAAGCCGGTCACGGCGTTCGCGCCGTTCGTACCGTTGGTTCCGTTCGTGCCGTTCGTGCCGGCCACACCCGGAGCCCCCTGCGGGCCAGCGCTCCCCTGCGGGCCCGTCGCTCCGGCCGGTCCGGCGGCGCCCGTCGCACCCGTGACGCCGCGGGCACCGCGAGCGCCCTTCGCGCCACGCGCACCGGCGCCCAGCTGTCGTCGCACGATGCTCGAGAGGTCACCGATCTGGATGCTGCCGGACTGGATGTGCGCGCCGGTCACGGTGTTGCGCGTGATGTCGCGTCCGGTGATCGAGTGGTTGCGGATGTCCGTGCCGGTCAGCGACCCGTCGAGCACCGACGAGCCGGTGATCCAGGCGGCGGCGGTCGCGCTCCCGGTCACGGCGAGCACGGCGACGAAGGCGATGAGCACGAGACGCACGGGAGACGCGGCGCGAAGACGACGAACGGCTGACATGGGGGCGACTTTCGGTGGGGGGAGCGATGAGCGCAGCGAGACTACTGATTTCACCGGGGTCGGCGGCCGGTGTAGCCTGCACGCGTGTCCAACCTCTCCCCTGACCAGCTCGCCGTCCGCCTCGACCAGCTCGCCACTCAGCTCACGGCCGACGCGCCCGCCGGCGATGACGGCCAGCCCGCGCAGCTCGTGGCGCTCATGGCGGTCGAGCCGGCGGTGGGCGAGGTCGTCGTGGTGGGCTGGGTCACCGGAGACGGCAACGAGGCGATGGAGCTCGTGCGACTCGACGACGGGTCGCTCGTGCACGACCACACCGCACTGCGCGAGTCACTGACGCTGCTCGCGATGAACGAGACGCTCGAGGAGCTGGCGTCGTTCGGTGAGGTGACCGGGCTGAGCGATGCGCTCAAGGCGTGGCTCGATGCGGCGCCCGCGGGCACGGTCAGCGACCTGTTCATCGAGGCGGTGGCAGCCGCCAACGCGCACGTCGACGCGCTGCTGGCGCTCGACACCGCACAGCGCGGCCCGCGCATCGCGACGACGGCACGTCTCGACCAGCTCGGTGGGGTCATTCGCGAGCTGGAGAAGTCATGGGAGCGCCTCGAGCAGCAGGCCGAGCTGTGGTCTGACCAGCAGCTCGCGGCGACTGACAACGACCCGGCGACCGTAGCCGTGGTGCAGGACCTGTGGCGGCTACTCGGTCATGCGCGGCGCGGGCCGTTGGCGCAGCCGGTGAGCTCGGCGATCCACGGTGGGCGCGAGGCCGGCACGGCGCTGGCTGCGGCGATCGCCGAGGCGCGCACTGGCACCGGCGCCTGACGGCAGGGTCCCCGACAACCCCGGTCTGGCACACAGAAATGGGATCTGTCCTCGGATAGCGAGGTCAGATCCCATTCGAAGTTCGCCATGCGTTCGTGGAGCTAGAAGACCATCGCCGCGCCGGAGGTGTCGATGCTGCCCGTGTCGAAGCCGCCGCCGGTGTCGATGCTGCCGGTGTCGAAGCCGCCGGTGTCGATCCCTGCGCCGCCGGAGAAGCCGGCATCGAAGCCGCTGTCGATGGTGGCCGCCGGCGGGGCGAAGCCCGCGTCGACCGCACCGCCGGAGCTGATGAGCGACGAGGTGTCGAGCGGCTGGGTGTCGAAGCCACCGTCGTCGATGAAGCCCGCGCCCTGGTCGATGCCGCCGGTGTCGAAGCCGCCGACGCCGCCGTAGCCACCGACGCCACCGTAGGCTGCCGCGCTCAGGCCGGTGCCGTAGCCCGATCCGTAGGAGTTTCCGTAGCCACCGAGGCTCGAGTAGCCGAGGTCGGATCCGTAGCCGGAGCCGTACCCGTAGCCGCCACCACCGTTGCCGTAGCCGTAGCCGGCCTGCGAGTAGAACGGATCGTTGCCGGCGTCGAGGCTGCCGGTCGACATCGAGCCCTCGGCGTTGTCCCAGTCGCTCGATGCCGCTGCGAACGGATCGTCGCCGGCGAGGCCGGTCGTCGAATCGGTGCCGTCGTAGCCGGCGAGGATCGGATCCTCCTCGAGGCTCGAGTTCGGCCCGAGGGCGTTGGTCGTCGTGGCGCCCGGGTCACCGCCGAGCAGCGAGCTGACCCCGCTCGTTCCACCCGTGGCATACGAGGCGGAGGATGACCCGGCGGGCAGGTGCGCCCCGGCGTCGCCGCACCCGGCGAACACGAAGGTTGCGCCGATCAGTACGAAGGCAGCGAGGATCGGCTTGCGGCGAGAAGTGGGCGACACGGTGAGCTCCTGGGGCGGGGAACATGGCAATGCGAATACGCCCTGCCTGTCGCACTGCGAGCCCCGCCCGACCAGTGCGTTTCCCCGAGTCGGTCCCCCATGGGCCACCGGCCCTGCCGCCTGTGGCCACCGCGGTTGCTGCCCCTAGCCCACGTCGCGCAGGTGGGTCCAGAACGAGTCGACCTCGAACGGCGCACGCTCGCGCCCGGCCGGGTCGAGGATCGGGCGCCGTGCGAACACCGGCCCGCCCAGCTTCTTGAAGCGCTTGCGCTCGTCGTCGCGCTGGCGGTAGTAGGCCTCGAACTCGGTGAGCAGCTGCAGGTCACGGTCGAGGCCCGCGATCTCGATGCCCTCCATCAGCTGCTCGGTCTCGAAGGCGCAGCGTGGGCAGAGCGCATCCTCGCGCTGGCGGAACGTGAGCCCGCCGCATCCCACGCAGGTACGGCTCCCGGGCAATGCGTCGTGTGGCATCGGATCCATGGTTGCTCGCTTCTCCCCAGAAGGTCGCTCGACCGCGGCAACGGTCGCTTGACGATCGATGCCTGCGCTTCGACCTCCTTCATTGTCGGCTTTCCACTGATTCCGAAACGACGTAAGCGCGCTGCTCCGCAAGCGGGGCGAGCGCCTACTAGAATCGGCAGCTCATGACGCAGCCCGCCACCACCCAGCCAGGCTTCTTCGACCGCGCCATCGTGCGCTCGATGCCGATGCTCCCCCGCGGGCTCGTGCGACGCATCTCCGCGCCGTACATCGCCGGCTCCACGCTCGACACCGCGATGCACGCGGTGCAGGGCCTCGCGGCCCAGGGCCTGGGCACGACGCTCGACGTGCTGGGCGAGGCGATCACGAGCCGCGCCGAGGCCGAGGCCACGCGCGACGCCTACCTCGCTGCGGCCGCCGCGCTGGGTGCGCTCGAGGACAGCTCCCCCGTCGCAGCCGGCGTGATCGGAGCCGGCGTTCGCAACGTGAGCGTCAAGCTGACCGCCCTCGGGCTCGGCATCGACGACCAGCTCGTGCACGACAACGTCGCCGCGATCGCGCGGGCCATGGCCGACATCGGCGGGTTCGTGCGCATCGACATGGAGGATTCGCCCTACACCGATGCGACGTTGGAGCTGTTCCGCACGCTGCAGGCCGAGGGGCACGACAACCTCGGCATCGTCGTGCAGGCCTACCTGCGCCGCACCGCGGGCGACGTGGCGCAGCTCGCCGCGGCCGGTGCGCGCGTGCGCGTCGTGAAGGGCATCTACGTCGAGCCCGCCGAGCTCGCCTTCCAGGACATGCGCGAGATCAACGCGAACTTCCTCGCGCTGAGCCGCACGCTCGCCGAGGCCGGCTGCCACGTCGCCTTCGCCACGCACGACGACGAGCTGATCGACGGCTGCCGTGCGCTCGTCGCCGAACTGCAGGTGCCGACCGACAAGTACGAGTTCCAGATGCTGCTCGGCGTGCGCGAGGCGCGCCGCGACGAGCTCGCCGCGCAGGGTCACCCGCTGCGCGTCTACGTGCCGTTCGGCGCGCAGTGGTACGAGTACTCCGTGCGCCGCCTCCGCGAGAACCCGCGTGTCGCCGGGCACGTCGCGCGCGAGACGCTCGCCGGATGGCGTCGCCGCGTGGGCGGTCGACGCCCCGCGCGAGCCGGCGCATGAGCACGGCTGGGCGCTCGAGCGAGTTCCCCGGATTCCAGGTGCCGGGCTCACCGGTCTTCAACCACGCCGACGGCACCACCATGTTCACGGGCGAGTTCACCGAGCCCGCCGCGCTGCTCGATTTCGCGATGGTGTTCGGCTCGCGCCTCTGGGGCCACGAGCCGATCGGCACGCTCGGCCTGACCGACGACGCCGACGGCGCGAGCTACTCCGAGCTCGGCATCCAGCTCACCGAGGCGGCGACGCCCGGCACGGGCGACCTCTACACGCACGAGCTGCGCGAGCAGGCCAACGACGCGCTCTGCCTGCGCGTCGCGCTCGAGCTCGAGGAGCCCGCCGATGCGTGGCGCTCGCTCATCCTCCACACGGGCAGCGAGGCCGTCGAGACCGCGCTCAAGACCGCGCTGCGCGCGACCGGCCGCACGCGCCTGCACGCATTCGAGGGCGGTTACCACGGCACGTTCGGGCTCGCGCTCGCGGTGACGCACCGCCCCGAGTTCCGCGAACCGTGGGCCGACCAGTATGCGGGCACGTGCAGCTGGAGCCCCTGGGGCGAGGTCCCGACCCTCGACGAGCAGGTCGCCGCCGTGGTGGTGGAGCCGTGGCAGGGCCGAGCGGGTGTCATCCCCCCGCCCGATGGGTTCCTCGACGGCCTGCGGGCCGAGTGTGATCGCGTGGGCGCGGTGCTCGTGCTCGACGCGGTGCTCTGCGGCGCCGGGCGCACCGGGCCGGTCATCGCATCGCGCATCGCGGAGGTGCAGCCCGACATCGTCTGCCTCGGCAAGGCGATCGGCTGCGGCGCCGTGGCCAGCGCGGTCGTCGCCCGCGCCGAGCTCGCCGATGCCGCGTGGGACCGCGGCCCCGTCGAGCCGGCCCACACCAGCACGAGCCTCGGTGACCCGCTCGCGGCGGC
>JAOPYW010000237.1 GCA_025964405.1 Thermoleophilia bacterium
TGGCCACGAACAAGTGCTACCAGTACCGTATCGTCGTCACCGACCACGTCGGCAACCAGACCATCACCACCAACACGGGAGCACTCAAGGTCACCAAGACCGACTGGACCCCGCCCGCCCCCTTCGACCTGCAGCCCCCCACCAACGCGGCGCTGCCGGTCATCACGGCTGGCGCTGCGGCACCGAGCTGTGGCGGCGTGCCGACCTACACGAGCGCGACGCCGACGCTCGACTGGACCGACGCCACCGACAGCTCACTGGCCGAGTACCGTGTGTACTTCGACCCGTCGAACACCTTCCCACTTGCCGCCTCCTCCGTCACGGGCCTGCCACCGACGAGCAGCCTGACGCTCGCGCCGCGACCGGCCGGCGCGTACTGGTGGAAGGTCGCGGCCAAGGACGTGCCCAACAACCTGACGTGGAACAACCCGGGCCTGCCCTCGCCACAGGTGCAGGTGGGCATCGACCTGGTCGCGCCGACCGTCGCGAGCGCGGCTCCCGCCGACAATGCGTGGAGCACGAGTTCCACGCCGGCGCTCAACTGGACGGCCAGTGACGATCGCTGTCTCGCCCGCACGCAGCCCCAGGTCGACGGCGCGCTTGCCGACACCCTGACGGGCACGGCTACGACCTACACGCCTGCGGCCCTGACCGACGGTGACCACCCGTGGCGCGTCACGGGCATCGACGTCGCCGGGCGCACGACGACCAGCGCCGCACGCACGGTGCGCGTCGACACGCAGGATCCCGTCAGCACGATCACGTGGCCGAGCAGCCCGAACGGCGGCACGAGCGTGCCGTTCACGGGCACCGCCGCCGACCCCCTCAAGGATGGCTCGGCGAGCGGCGTCGCGACCTGGCAGATCCGCTGGCGCAGCGCGCCGGCCGGTGCATGGAACGCCACCCCCGTCTGCAGTGGCATCACGGGCGGCGCGATCAGCTGCGCCTGGAACAGCACCGTGGTCGGCCCAGATGGCGACTACAACTTCCGGCTTGACGTCACTGACACCGCCGGGCGCACCTGGTCGACGACGAGCGGCGTCGTACGTCTCGACAACAACCCGCCGATCGTCACCCTGCCGCGCGATTCGACGGGCGCCGACGTCGATGACCAGGCATCGCTCACCACGATGTCGGCGAACTGGAACGCCGCCACCGACCCTGCGGGTGTCGCGAGCTATGACATCTGCTTCACCGCGTCGCCGACGGGCGCCGACTGCTCCACGACGGCCGAGCTGCCGTGGACCAGCAACGGTGTGGCGCTCAACCACACGCAGGGCGGCTTCGCGCTGACCGTGACGGGTTACTACTACGCCTGCATCCGCGCGACGGATGCCGCGGGCAACCGGAGCGCCGGATTCTGCTCCGACGGCGTGCAGGTCGACGATGGTCCGCCCGCGGCGCCGGCGACCGTCAATGACGGCACGGCCGCCGACCGCGACTACACGGCATCGCTCACGACGCTCTCGGCCAACTGGAGCGCGAGCACCGACGGCGCAGGCATCGACAGCTACGAGTACTGCGTCTCGGCCGCCTCGAGCAGTGGCACCGACTGCGGTGGCGGCGCGCTGGTCGGATGGACCACGACCGGCACCGGCAGGGCGGTCACCCGCGCTGGCCTGACGCTCACGAACGGTGCCACCTACTGGGTGTGCGTGCGGGCGAAGGACGGTATCGGCAACTACTCGACGACGCCGAATTGCTCCGACGGCATCACGGTCGACACGAACGGCCCGACCGGCGTCACGGCGATCTTCCCGGTAGACGCGAGCTCGCCCAACGAGGGAACGTACACCTTCGACTGGTCGGCCGGCGCAGACCCCGCAGGCATCGACCACTACGACATCTACGTGGATGGCGCCCTCAAGGGCAGCAACTTGACGCCCGACCAGTGGGGCACGATGGACGTGCTCGGCGGCGCACACACCTGGAAGGTGCGGGCGTTCGACACGCTCGGCAACTGGACCGACTTCCCGTTCAGCTTCACCGCGAAGGTCGTGCCCGACGTGACGCCTCCGAATGCCTTCAACCTCCTCACACCCGCCGACGGGGCCAGCGTGCCCGCCGGCACGGCGCTGACCTGGGAGAAGCCCTACGACTTCAAGGGCATCGCCAACTTCAAGGTGTTCATCGACGGCGGCCTCGTGGGCTCGGTGCCCGGCACCGTGACCTCCTTCACGCCGGCGGCCGGCGCGGGCGGTGCGCTCTGCGTCGCCAACTTCGATCCCTCAGCGGGCGTAGCCGGCTGCGTCGATGCACCGGCCTACGGAGCGCCCTGGACCGTCGGTCCCCACACGCCGTACAACGGCGGAGGCAACTCCCTCGGCTTCGATGCGTGGGACACCAGCATGGGCACGACGGCTGCGACGTACACGGCGACCATCCCGGCCGCTGGCGCTGACCTGCGCTTCCTCCACCACTACGACGCATCGGCGACGGTGAATGGCGACGGTTCCGTGCAGTCGGCATGGGACGGCGGCAACGTGGAAATCTCGACCGACAACGGCGCGACCTGGAAGAGCACGTGTGAACTCGACGCGCACGCCAAGCTCGGCACCTCCCTCAGCTGCGACTACGAAGTGATGGATTCGAGCGGCGGATACACCGCGGTGCTCGCCAGTGGCCTCGGCAACCCGCTCGCCTATCGCCACGTGTTCTCGGGCGCGACTTCCGGCATGGTGCAGTCGACCCTGCACCTCACTCGTTTCGCCGGCCAGACGATCAAGGTGCGCTTCGTCATGGGCGTCGACAGCTGCTACGTGGGAATGTCGGCCGACATGCTGGAGTACTGCCCGGAGCGCACCGCAGGCGCCGCAGCAGGCACGGCCGTGACGAAGGCCGCGTGGCACATCGACGACCTGACCCTTGCGAGCCCGACCCTCGCGCCCGGTCCACACAACTGGTACGTGGTGGCTGCCGACCCGTCGGGAAACATCCGCCAGTCGACTCAGACCTGGTCGTTCACCCTCCCGTGATCGCGGCTTTACGAGCCTGAGCTCCCCCAGAGCACCGGTCTCAGCAGCCGCAGCACGTACTTTGCGCGTAAGCGGCCACCTCCATGGCCGTCGAGGCCTGCAACTGGCCGCTTCCGGAACACGACGTACGGAGTGAGTGATGTCATGCCACCACGGCCCTTCCGGCCGGCATGACGCACCGCCTGTACGACCCGATCCGGAAGGGGGCGGCCGAGTGAGCTTTCTCGACTACCTGCATGACAACCGGGGTGTGTTCATCGACCACCGCGTGACGCCGCCAGCCAGCCTGGCCGCGAGCGCGTGGGATTCGACCGACCTCCTCGACGCCGACACCGCTGCCGGGGCCACGCCCGCCGGCAGCCGTGCCCGACGCCGCCGCGGCTCGAAGGCAGGGGCCACCGGAGCGACGCGCTTCCGGCACGTGCGACCGGCCTTCGCGCCGTCGCCCTACTCCGATCCGCTTCCCTACGAAGAGCCGTGGGAGCGTGCCTTCCGATGATGCAGACCCTGCTGCGCCGCTTCCACGACGAGCGCGACCGCGCCGCCGACGCCGCCTCGTCGACCGACGAGTCGCTCGCGACCTACGACCGCCTGCTGGCCGAGGAGGCCGAGCTGTGCGCCGTGCCTACCGACCTGCTCCGCGCGACCTGCTGGTACGCCAGCGGCTGGCGCCAGTACGAGCCCTCGGGCCGCGTGCTCTCGACGCCGACGTCGCACGGCACCAACTGGGGCTGCATGCAGCTGTCTGACAACTGGCACCCCGACGCCTTCCCGGCGGCGATGAGCGACCCGCGGGCGAACGTACGCTACGCGGCGAACCTCCTGCACTGGCTGCACGAGCAGACCGGCAGCTGGGAGCGCGCGACGGTCGCCTTCTTCGGACACGACGCCCGGGCCGAGCATGCAGCGCGCCGCGTGCAGCGCTACCGCGGTGAGCGACCGTGGGCCGAGCGCCTGGCGACCTCGCGCGACGAGCAGGTGCATGCTGGGGAGCCGGCGGCGGCCGATGCCGGGCTGGGCGAGTTCGACGACCTCTACTCCGACCTGGCGCTGTAGCGCCTACTACTCCGCCGCAGCGGCCTCGGCCACGTCCTCGGTCGCGCCGAGGAGGAACCTGTCGATCGCCGATGCCTGCTTCCTGAGCGCAGCATCGGGCCCTGTGGCGACGGCGATCACGCCGCTGCCGTCGGTGTGGCGGAAGGCACCGAGCACCTCGCGGCGCAGTCCTCCCTTCGACTGGTAGGTGAACTCGTACCGGAGCCACCGCGTGCCGTCGGCCGCCGACTTCGGCGATGCCTCCACCTTCGTGAAGCCCGGGAGCTTGACCTTGAACTCCGCGTCGAACGTGTCCTCGATCGAGCTCACGAGCGGCAGTTCGTGCCCTGCGCCGCCGCGGTAGTTCACGAACGACACCTGCACGTCACCCGTGCAGGCGGAGCCCGAATCACCGCTCGGGCAGACGGCGGCGACGATCGTGCCCGCTCCGTCCTGGTTGCCCGCGCCGACCGAGCTGGCACCGAGGCGGCCCCAAGTTGTCGGCATGTCGTAGGTGAACCCGCCTGCGGAGACCGTCTCGACCTCGACCTGGTGACCCTTGTCACCGGCGAGGCGGTGGCCCACGCTCGCGAACGCGTCGCTCTTGAGGGCGATCGGCGACGCGAACGTCACACCCACGAGGGCGGCGACTGCGGTCATCTTCATTGATCCAAAGACATCGAACGGCACGCGGTGCAATTTCCGATCCTGACGACGGTGAGCGGCGCGTTCCCCTTGGGAACCACCTCATCCGCGCACCCCGCGCGGCACCGTCTTTCCCCCGGCTGCTGGTATCGGCAAGTTGTTGCCAAATGTTGAGCACGCTATGGGCAAAATGCAGCTGTCATTTTTCGACCGTGTGGTGCCGGTACGAAGCGTCTCCACGTCCCCTCGCCCCTCCCTCGACAACTTGCCTGCCCACACTCCTGAGCAGCGCCTGCCCACACTCCTGAGCAGCTGTTCTCGCGTGCGCGCGCGAGGCAGGGCCCGCCGCTGGAAGTTCGTTCAGCCGATCGGCCCCCATGGCAAAAGATGCGGCTACGGAGGGACGTCGATTCGCGTCAGGCCCGCCTAGAGACCGGAATATCCCGAACATTCCGTCTCAAGTACAACACTTGTCGAACCGATGCATGTTGTCGAAACGCCCCGCCCAGCCTCCCCAGGAGCTCTCGATGCCCGCCCAGACCCGCGTACTGCCTGATCCGACCACCTCACCGAGCTCGCTGCTCGCTCGACTGGCGATCGTCGGCGCAGCCTTGCTGCTCATCCTGGGTGCCCTCGTGGCGGGTGGCTTCTCGCCGACGCCGAACGCCGGTGCGGCCTCGACCGACACGGTGGTCGTCACGGCCACCGTCGGCGCCGCCCTGTCGGTGAGCGACGGCTGCAGCGGCGCGTCAGCGATCTCCGTGTCGCTCGGAACGTTCTCCTACTCGGGCGCCTGCACCATCAGCTACGGGGCGACGAACGATCCCACGCAGAAGCTGACGCTCGAGGACAACGACGGCGCGGCGCCGTTCCTCGGCACGATCCCGAACACGGCCGCCGACTGCGCTGCGCTCGGCGCGGCTTCCGACCAGGCGGGCGTGCACATCACGGGCACCGCGAACAACAGCTCGATCATGGCCGCGTGGGCAACCGCGTGCACGGTGGCCACCACGGCCGGCACCAACGCCAAGTTCCGACCCGTTCCCGCGGCACCGGTCGACGCGTGCACCTCGGTGACCACCAGCGTGACGTCCCACCAGTGCTCCGTCGAGTGGGGCGTGAGCGAGTTCGGCAGCGACCTCGCATCGGGCACCTACGTCGGCACCGCGAAGTTCACCGTGGTCGACGTCTGATCACCGCGCGACCCGCGACCCCCCACTGATCGCATCGGACCTCTCGTGAACCACGCATCGAACACGCTCGCCGCCCGGCGAGCCGGTCGCCCGCACGGGCTCCCGGTGCGCTGGCTGGTGAGCGCTATCGCAGCACTCCTGCTCCTCGGAGCACTCACGGCGGCTGGATGGTCGCCGACGGGATCTGCGGATGCTGCGTCGACCGACAACGTGGTCGTGACGGCGACCTCGACCGCCGCCATCGCCGTGTCGAACGGTTGCGCCGGGGTGTCGGGCATCGCCGTCTCCCTCGGGTCGGTGGCCTACTCAGGTGCGTGCACGATCAGCTACGGAGCGACCAACGACGCAACGCAGAAACTGACACTCGTCGACAACGATGGAGCTGCGCCCTTCCAGGGAACGATCCCCAACACCGCAGCCGACTGCGCAGCACTCGGCGCAGGTTCCGACCAGGCGGGCGTACACATCACGGGCACCGCGAACAACAGCTCCATCATGGCTGCGTGGGCCACTGCCTGCACGGCAGCGACCACGGCCGGCACGAACGCCAAGTTCCGTCCCGTCCCGGCGGCTGCCGTCGATGCGTGCACCTCGGTCACGACGAGCGTCGTCAACCATCAGTGCTCGTTCGAGTGGGGCGTGAGCGAGAGCGGCAGCGACCTGCCCTCAGGCACCTATGTCGGCACGGCGAAGTTCACCGTCGTCGACATCTGAACAGGGTCACGCGAGGGGCGGCGTGTCGTCGTACGCGTCGTAACCGTCCTCGTCTGCTGCATCGGCCGCGGCCAACCAGCGTCGGTTGCGCCATCGGCTCCACTGCCAGGCCGCGATCGCCAGCACGATCAGCGCGATGAGCAGGAGCACGTACAACGTCGGTGGCACCACCCACACCGGGTCGAACTTCACGTGCTTGGTGCCGTTGTCGGTACGCACCGTGAGCGCCGGGGTGAAGCGCCCGATCCAGGGCGGGTCCGACCACGTCGTGGAGAATGCACGCGAGCCGTTGCGCAGAACGCGTCCTTCCT
>JAOPYW010000272.1 GCA_025964405.1 Thermoleophilia bacterium
GTCACGCCGGCGCCCGAGGCGCGCGCCCCCGTCTCCTACTCGGTCTCGACGCCGGGCGGGGCCCACTGGACGTCACCGGCATCCGAGTACGACGCCATCAAGAACGGCGTCCCGAACGCGACGATGACGCCGAACTACTGATTCGGCGAGCTTCCGCTCGGAGCACGCATGAACGAAGGGGGCTCGCGTTGCGCGGGCCCCCTTCGTGTCGTGGCCTCGTTGCGCACCGCCCGCGTGAGCGGGTTCACGCTGGGAGCGCGACGAGCGCTCCGCAGCTGGGCGCGTTGCGGGCTACGCGGTCGAGCGCGTAGCGGGCGCACCCGGTTGGGCGCGCGACGGGCGTCGGCAGCCGGGCGCAACCGCCCGCCACCCACGCGTCCTCCGGTGCTGCCGCTCACGGGCGGGGCAACGGCCCGCGCCTCGCGGTCCGGTTCCACCCGAGGGTGAGCTGCCGCCGTGAGATCGCGCGCCGCACGGCGTGGAAGCGACATCCGCGAGTGCGCCGACACGACGACGGCGCGATCTCCAGGGAGACCGCGCCGTCGTTGATTCGTCGAGTGCGCCGGAGCGCCGTGGATCAGCCCGCGGGCGTGTACACCACGCCGGGCAGCACCTTGATCTGCTCGAGTTCGGCAGCCTTCGCCACCCACTTCGCGCCACCCGGCGTCGAGACCGAGTAGGAGGTCGGGGCCGCAGCAGTCGCCACCGGAGCCGCGACGGCGGCCGGGGCCGTGGCCACGGGAGCCGGTGCCGGTGTGACCGGCGCAGTGGGCGCGGCAGCACCTCCGCCGATCGCGCCGCCACCCGTCGTGGCGGGAGCCGGCGTGCCGGGCGTCGCAGGCGCGCCAGCCTGCGCGGTCAGGACCTTGATGAGCTGCTCGAGCACCTGCACCAGCGCCTTGAGCGCCTCCAGGAGCTGCGGATTGTCGGTCAGCGCAGCTGCGCCCCCGATCGCCTGCGCCGAACCGGCCGGCAACGTGGTCGGGGTGGTGGGCGCTCCGCCGCCACCTGCGGTCGACTGACCGGGCGTCACGCCCGTGGTAGGAGCCTGGATCGGCGTCTTCATCGGCGCCGACATACCAGCCATGGAAACAGACATGAAAATTACCCCCGCATTCGTCCCGTGCGTTGCTCGTCCCTGAGCACGCGTCCACATCCACTGGACCACGGAATCCCGAGTTCCGCAAGAGCCATTCGCCGGCACCTGTGCCGTCGATCGCCTAACCGGCTATTTACGATACGGTCCCGTTTCGTTTCGGCTACGCTGCGCGGATGCCCACCACCGGCACAACCACGAACGAAGAACCCCGCCGCGGCCGCCCGCGCGATCCGGGTCGCGACGTCGCGATCCTGGATGCAGCCGTCGACGTGCTCGTGCGCGACGGGTACGACCGCCTGACGATGGAGCACGTCGCGGCCGAGGCTGGCGTCGGCAAGACCACGATCTACCGTCGGTGGAGTTCCAAGGCGGAGCTCGTCATCGACGCGATGAAGCTCCTGAAGCCGAACATCGACGGCATCGACACGGGCTCGCTCGACGGCGACATCGAGGCGATGGTCGCGCAGTCGTGCACGCCCTACTCGCACCGCGCGATGCAGGTGATGATGAGCATCTGTTCCGCGCTCCCGCGCGAACCCGAGCTGCTCGCTGCGTTCCGCACGCGTGCGACCGAACCGCGCATCGCGGCGATCGCGGCCCTGCTGGAGCGCGCGCGTGATCGCGGCGAACTCGACGATGACGTCGACGTGCAGATGGCCGCGAGCCTCGTGCCGTCACTCATGCTGCAGCGCGCCCTCATGACCGGCAAGCCCGCCGGTCGCACCTATGCCGAGCAGGTGGTGGGCAGCGTGCTGCTCCCCGTGCTCGGACGCCCACGTAGACCCACCACGACCGCTACTCCGGAGACCGCCACATGACCGCTACACCCGCCCCTTCCACCGCGACGTCGCCGTCGGGCAAGCCCGCGCACAGCGGTATCGCGCTCGCGGTGATCTGCATCGCGCAGCTCATGGTCGTGCTCGACGCGACCGTCGTGAACGTCGCGCTCCCGTCGATCCAGCAGGACCTCGACTTCTCGCCGGCCAACCTCACCTGGGTCATCACGGCGTATTCGCTCGCCTTCGGCGGACTGCTGCTCTTCGGTGGCCGCACCGGCGACCTCTACGGGCGTCGCCGCATGTTCATGATCGGCATCGCGATCTTCGGCGCCGCATCACTCCTCGGTGGCCTGGCCCAGAACGAGGCGATGCTGATCATCGCCCGCGCGGCCCAGGGCGTCGGAGGAGCGATCGCGGCACCGACCGCACTGGCGCTCCTGGCCACCACCTTCACGGAGCCACAGGCCCGCGCGCGGGCGTTCGGCATCTTCGCCGCCATGGCGGCATCCGGCGGCGCGATCGGCCTGCTGCTCGGCGGCGTGCTGACCGACTACGTCGGCTGGGAGTGGGCGCTGTTCATCAACGTGCCGATCGCACTCGCCGTGCTCTTCCTGACTCCGCGCGTGCTGGAGGAGTCACAGGGGTCGGGCAAGCGGCTCGACCTCCCCGGCGCGCTGACGGTGACGCTCGGCATGTCGACCATGGTCTACGGGCTCACGAAGGCCGCGACCGACGGTTGGGGCGCGACGCACACGGTCGTGACCCTGGCGATCGCCGCAGCGCTGCTCGTCGCGTTCATCGTGATCGAGAGCCGCTCCGACCACGCGCTCATGCCGTTCCGGATCTTCAGGAACCGCAACCGGTCGGGCGCGTACCTGATCATGCTGTTCCTCGCGTCGGCGCTGTTCACCACGTTCTTCTTCGCATCGCAGTTCCTGCAGGAGGTGCACGGCTACACGCCGTTCAAGACCGGTCTCGCCTTCCTGCCGATGCCCGCCACGATCATGTTCATGTCGATCGTCGTGGTGCGACGACTCATCCCCCGGATCGGTATCCGCCCGTTCCTCACCGCCGGCCCTATCCTGGCGATCGCGGCGATGCTGTCGTTCACCCAGCTCGACGCGTCGAGTGGCTACCTGCCGTTCCTCGGCTCGATCCTGCTGCTCGGCGTGGGCATGGGCTGCAGCTTCGTGCCGCTGACCATGACGGCGGTCAACGGCGTCGCGCCGCACGAGACGGGTCTCGCGTCGGCCCTGCTCAACACCGGCCAGCAGATCGGTGGCGCGATCGGCCTCGCGGTGCTCGGCACCGTGTTCGCGCACGCGTCTGACGACAAGGGGGCGCAGTTGCGCGCGGCGGGCAACTCGGTCGACGCGATCAGGGTCGGGGCGTTCGTCGACGGGCAACAGGCCGCCTTCACCGGCGCCATCGTCGTCGCCGCGCTCGCGCTCGTCGCGTCACTCCTGCTCATCCGCGTGAACAAGGTCGCACCGCCGCAGGCCGGCGCAGCTCCGGTCGCCGCCGGCGAGTAGCCGCGCTCCATCGCACACGAACGGCCGAGGGCTCGTCAGTGCGACGGGCCCTTGGCGCCTGTTCATCCACGACGTTCTGCAAAACGGTTTACACATAGCGCACTTCGCGCTACGGTGGTGGCATGGTGCCCCCCTCCCCCTTCACCCACGCCCAGCCGAACCCCTCGGCGCACTCGACCGTCGCGCGCTTCCGCTGGGGCAACGTCTCCATCCTGCTCGCGCTCATCGTCGTGACCGCGATCGTCGCGACCATCGCGATGTCGACCTCACGAGCGCAGGCACCGACGGGCGCCCGGGCCAGCACTGCCACCGCCCTCGGCGGCGGCGCGACGGTCGCCGACGAGACGACCATCGCCGACGACGCTGCCGAGCTGACGGTACCCGACGCCGCGACGACCACGGTCACTCCCGACGCAGCCATCCCCGCCACGATCGACCCCGAGGCACCCGCTGCCGCCGACGGCTCCCCCGCTGCAGCAGCCCCTGCAGCCGATGACACTGCGACGGCTGACGAGGCGACGACGACACTCGGCAACGCGCTCGGTGCCGCCGGCACGAACCTGGATGTCGATGCGCTGCTCGCGCAGCTGGAGTCGGGTGACATGTCGGATGCCGACTTCGCGAAGCTCCAGGCCCAGCTCGACACGCTCATTCCCGCTGGGCAGCGAGCGGAGCTCGAGAAGAACGTCGCGGCGCTGCTGGCATCACCCGAGGGCGCGAAGCTCCAGGCCCAGCTCGGAACGCTACTTGCAGGCGCCCAGGGCGCAGGGGCTTCCGACGGCGCGGGACAGGCTGACATCGACGCCGCCCTCGCCGAAGCAGGGCTCTGACACCGCTGCGGCGTCAGCCGCGCTCGTCAGATCGTGCCGCTGGTGCTCGCGATCGCCGCGCCCTCGGAATCGTATTCGGTGAACGTCACGCGATGTGCGCGCGACCGAGGCGCAGGCGTGCCGTCGGAGTCGTAGTAACGAGCGATCGTGTACGCGCCGCCCGCCGGGGTGACACCGTCGGTGCGTTCCTCGACGGGATCCTCGTGTTCGACATCGGCCGGTTCGCCGTCGGTCATTCGTCATCCCCGGCCGAGGCCGCGATGAGTGCCGTGTTCACGGCAGCTGCGTTGAAGTCGCTGATCCAGCCTACGCCTGCGTTGGCATCGGCCGAGGTGGCGGCAAGCGGCATGCCGCTGGAGCCGGCCGCACCCGGGCCGCCCGCCCACATCGGCGAGTAGCCGGCCGGGTCGAGCCCCGCCGCACGAAGCTGGCGGAAGGCGCCGAGCGCCTCGGCGCGATGCGGGAAGAGATCCTCGAACCGGTAGTTCGTGCGTCCTGCCACCGCGCCGAGCAGGCCGCGTCGACGTCCCACCGCGATGTAGCCCTGCTGGTCGCTGAGCGTCTGGAGGCGCACCGACTCGGCGAAGTCCTCCGTGAACATGCCCTGGCTCGTGATGGCGCTGTCGCCGTAGCCGGTGACGCCGTCGACATCGTGCGTGAGCACGGGGAAGTAGGGCGTGCGCGACTTGACCTTGTTGCTGCCGCTGATGCCGTTGCGGTTGGCACGATCGAGCTCGACCGCGCGACGCCACGCCTCGGTGTTGTTGGGTCCGCCGTCGGCCCCGAAGATGTGACCGACCTCGTGCTGGTAGGTGTCGGTGGGCATGGAGCCGAGGCCCGTCCAGAAGTTGACCACGCCGCCGCCGGCGGTCGCCTGCGAGTGGAAGCCCGGCGAGTTGCGCACCTCCGACCAGTAGGGGTCGAACGGGTTGCTGCCCTCGTACACGTTGATTCGCTGCACGCCCGCGTTGAGGTCGGCGGGTGTCGCCTGGATCGCGCGGTGGACGGCGTCGAGCTGCTCCCCGACTCGCTGGTTCGGCATGGAGGCGGGCGACTCGATGCGTACGGTCACGCCGTTGACGTCGAAGTCGTACCCACCACGGAAGCCGTAGCTCATGCCGCGAGGCACGCCGCCGACGACCGCCGTGCCGAAGGGGATCGACTCGCCAGGCACCGGGCGGGCGTACTGCATGAGGTCGGGGCGTGGCGCGTCGAGCGCGGCGTTGCCCGTCGTCTCGTAGGTACCGACGACACCTGCTCGGCGGAGCACCGTGTCGGCGTTCGCGGTGAGGAGGTCCTGGCCGTCGAGGCGGAACCGGCCGCCGTCGTGCAGCTGCACGTCGTAGGCGGGCCGCGCTCCGGGTTCGGTGACCAGCGGACCACTGAGGATGCGTCCCGGCCCCCACGGCGTCGAGATCTCACCGGTGCCGAGCACGCGGTCGACGTTGAGGGCGAGCACCTCGGAGGTGCGGGTCGGGCGCTCGATGCCGTTGCCGGCCATGTGGAGTGTCAGCGCGTCGGTGTCGTTGCCCTGCACGCGGTAGCCATCCTCGACGGTTCCGCTCGTGCGCCCCACCCGCAGGTCGGTGCCCTGCGGAAGCACGCCGTCGGCGTGGTAGCTGACGAGGTACGCCGGGCTGGCGGGGATGCGGTTGCCCGCACCATCGGCGAGCAGGTAGCTGCCGTCGCTCGTGCGGCCGACAACGAACTGCGGCACACCCTCGACCGCGGTCGTTCGCACCGTTCCGCCCGGCGCGGATTCCCACATGAAGTTCGGGCGGTTGATCGATCCCGGGGCCGCCACGGTCGCGGCGGGTGCCTCGGCCGGGTAGGCGGTGTCAGGCTCCCACACGCCGTTGAGCTTGCGCCACTCCGTGCGCAGTCCGGTGACCTCGTTGCCGTAGGCATCGACACCCGTGACGCGTCCCGCGTCGGAGTGCACGGTTCGGGTCGTGCCGCGATCGACGATGATGGAGCGGCCGTTGGCGTTCGTGAAGCCATCGATGACCAGGCGCTGCAGGTTCGGGTTCTGCTGGCCGAGCGAGTCGGCGAGGTCAGGGGCGTACTGGTGCTTGGGCACCTGCCACTTCTCGACGCCCTGCACGGCGTCGTTGGCAGCACGCACCTCCGCGTACGTCGATTCGGCTGCCGGAGCCGCCGCGCCCTGGCTGGTCACCGGCCGCATCGTGCCGCTCGCGTCGACCACCATCGAGTACTGCAGCTTCGAGCCAGCGCCCGTTCGGACGATCGTGCCGATCGGAGGAACGCCATCGGCGCCGACGCTGAAGCCTGGGATGTTCTCGGGCCGGTTGGCGGTCATGCGTGGGTACGCGGCATCGACCTGCTCGAGGGCCGTCGCATGCTGGTTGCCCACGTGCCCCGTCAGCGAGCCCTCGGTCGTGCCTGGAACCACCTTCGGCACGTTCGGATCGTTCGCGGCGCCGCGGTTGCCGTTGGAGTAGAACGACGCGTTGTTGGTGAAGTCGACGTCGACGACGCTCGACGACGCCCCGCCCCCGCGTGCGCCGCCGACTGCGGTCGTGGTGGCCGCAGGCGCCGGCAGCGATGCCGCAGCTGCGGCTGCGCCTGGCGTGGTGCTCCCCGTGAGCGGCGCTGCGGCCGCGCCTGAGGTGTTGCTGCCGGCGAGCGGTACGCGCGTCGGGATCGTCGACGGTGCGATCGGCTGCACGGGAGGCGTCGTCGTGGTTGCTGCCGTGTCGATGGCGGGGGTGGGGCTCGTCTCCGTGCCACCGCCGTCTGCGCCGCCACCCGTGACGCCGTTGGCCACGCGGGGCACCCGGATGCGCGAAGCGACCTTGCCCCCGGCGGCCGCGAGCAGCAGCATGCCCGCGCCCGCGAAGTCGCCCTGCAGCGCCTGTCGACCGGCATCCCAGACATCGTTGCCGGTCATCGCGACGTTCGCGACGTTACCCACCCGGAGCGTGCTGTTGGCCGCCGACGACGTGGCGGCGCGCACGAGCGCCGGAGCGCGCATCGCGTCGTCGACCATGCCGCCGCCGACGGATGTCAGTCGCGACGCCGAACCCAGGGTGCGGAGGCCGTTGATGGCGGGCAGGAAGGCGAGGGCGGTGCCGGCACCTGCGATCGCGAGATCCCAGCCACTCGCCTCGCCCTGGTCGTAATTGATCGCCGTGTAAGCGAACGAGGTTGCCGCGAGGCCCACGCCGACGACGGTCAGTGCGAGGCTCGCGCCACCCGAGAGCGGCACGGCGAGGATGCCCGCTGCGATCGCGCCGATCGCGATCGCCTTGCCGCCCCAGTCCTCCATGAACGCTTCGAAGTTGTCGCTGAAGTCGAGGCTCTCACGCTTGGTGGTGCCGTTCGCGAGCGTCGTCGCGTTGCCGTGTGCGTCGGTGATCGACGCCCCCGCCTCGAGCTCGATCGGATGCGCCTCGTCGCCCTCACCCTCCAGCGTCGGCTGCCCGTCGACCTCGGTCTGGAGGTGACGCTCAGTGAAGACCCAGTCGTCGTCGTGGCCCTCCCGCAGCTCCCGCGTGGTGAGCGGGGTGGCCCACTCGCCCGAGACCGTGTTGTCGGGGGCGGTCGTGCGGCCCAGTGTGATCGACGACGACGCGCGGTACTGGTGGCTCGAGTCGTTGTAGCCGCCCGCCTGGCCCGCATCCGGATCGAAATCGGAGGTCTCGACCGTGGTGACCGCGGTCTCGCCGACGGCGTTCGCGCCGGCCGCATCGAAGATCGGGGTGGTGCCACCCGCCGCACCGAGTTCGCGCTCGGTGTGCGAATCGGTGATGTGCACGCCGTTGCCGTTGGTGTCGCCGTCGGTGGACGTGACCGACGTCGCATCCTCCACGACCGTGCGGTGGATCGCCACGCCCGCGGTGTCGTAGTCGACGTCGGTGTGCGAATGCGCGTACGAGGAGCCGGCCGGCGGCGTCGTGATCGACGTGCCGTCGCGGTTGACGTCGAGGTCGTTCTCGCCGTCGGTGGAGCTGCCGCCGAGCTCGAGGATGCGTCGGTTCTCGGCGAGGAAGTCAGCCGTGACGTCCGCGTCGTAGTTGCGCGTCATGTCGGTCGTGTCGATCGTCGTGTCGTAGATCACGCCGGTCGCGTCGTACTGGTCGCGCGTCTCGCGCAGCGACGTCGTCGTCGAGTCGCTCGTCGCGACCGCGCTGTACTGCTCACCGCTCGGCAGGCCCGTGACCGGGTCGAAGCGCTCGTTCACCACCTCGGTGACCGACAACGGCTCCTTGCCCTCGTCGACCCGCGGCTGCGTCGACTCCGCCGTCTGGTTGCGCTCGATCACGGTGCCGGCGGCCGTGCTGTACTCGCTGGTGACCGTCGTGCGCGATGCGCCCGCCAGCCCCTCGTACTGGGTACGCACGATGTCGTCGATCGAACCGTCGACATATCGGTTCTGCACGACGTCGACGCTCGCCTGGTTCCCCTGGTCGTCGAGGCCCGCGATTCCCGTGCGCGCCATCGTCGCGTGCGGATCGGTGGCGCGCGACGAGCCGAACATCTCCGAGGCGGGCGCACCCTGCGACCAGGCCGACGCCATCAGCACGTCGCCCGAATCCTCGGTGCCACGATCGATCCAGTACGGATGGTCGGCGAAGTACGCGCTCATGACCGCGGCGCGCTCGCCGTCGGTGGTCGCCGCTGCGACCTGGGCCTCGTACGTCGCCTGCTCCTCGTTCAGCTGCGCGTACGCGGCCGGGTCGGTCGCCGGCGCCGACTGGTCGAGCGTGGCGGCGTTGGCCTGCGCGGCCAGCTCCCCCGGAACATCGAACACGGTGGAGCCCGCACCCGACGGCTGCAGTGGCGCGGCCAGCGTGCCGTTGACGGTCTCGCCCGACAGCACGCCCTCGTTGCCGCGCGTGTAGGCCATCGCGTTCGTCGCGAGCGGATCCTTCGTCGGATCGAGCTCGTTGATCTCGAGCAGGGCGTTGGCGGCGTCGATGCGCTCGACCTCGGCCTCCCATGCGGCGTGCGCCTGGTCCTCACCGTTGAGG
>JAOPYW010000292.1 GCA_025964405.1 Thermoleophilia bacterium
TCCCGGGCAACGCGCCGGGCCAGGCCGGCAGCTACACCCGAGCGCTCGACGACGAGGGCGAGGAGATCGCGACCAACCAGCAGAGCGCTGCGTGCCGCGAACGCCAGCAGGCGCAGCGCGCACAACAGCCTCCACCCCAGTTCGACGAGAGCGCGCTCTCGCCCTCGCTGCGCGAGGAGTTCCGCTCCTCACGCGTGGAGCTGCCGATCAGCGCAGCTGCCCGCAAGCTCGCGAGGGGCACCAGCACCGAGCTCCTCCACGAGACGGTGCAGCTCGACGGCAACCGGTACCGCATCGTTTCGGGACGTGTCGACGGCGTCGACGAGTTCGGCAGGGAAGCCGCCTACACGGTGCAGGTCGCACGCCCGCTCGCCGAGCAGGACGACTTCCTGCACCGGCTGCTCCTGTTGCTCGTGGCCGTCACCATCATCGGCGTGGCCGTCTCGGTCGCTGCCGCCATGATCGTCACCGGTGCGGCATCGCAGCCGATCCACCGACTGACACGACTGACCCAGGAGATCCGCACCAGTCGCGACCTCTCCCAGCGCGTGCAGGCCACGGGAAACGACGACCTCGCCCGCCTGGCCGTCAGCTTCAACGCCATGCTCGACGAGCTCGAGCGGTCGAACGTGCGCCAGCAGCGCCTCGTCGATGATGCGTCGCACCAGCTGCGCACGCCGCTCGCCAGCATCCGCACGAACATGGACGTGCTCATCCGCGCCAAGTCGCTCGACGCCCAGGTCGTGCGCGACATCATGGGCGACCTCTCCGCGCAGGTCGACGAGTTGACGTCGCTCGTGCGCGACCTGGTCGACCTGGCGAGCAGCGTCGAGTCGAGCCTCGAACGCGAGCCCGTGCGCCTGGACGAAGCCGCCGAGGAGGCCGTCCGGCGCGTGCGAGGCGCATTCCCCGACCTTCGCTTCGAGACCCACCTGGAACCGATGCTCGTCGAGGGCTCGGCCGAGCGGCTCGTGCGCATGGTCCAGAACCTGCTCCACAATGCGGGCAAGTGGTCGCCGGCCGACAGCACGGTCGAATTGCACATCGAGCACAGTACCCTGCGGGTGGTCGACCATGGGAGCGGCGTCGCCGATGCGGAGAAGGCGCGCATCTTCGAACGCTTCCATCGTGCAGCCGACGCGCGTGACATCCCCGGCTCCGGCCTCGGACTCGCCATCGTGCAGCAGGTCGCGATCGACCACGGCGGCGACGTCAGCGTCGAGGACACCCCGGGCGGCGGCGCGACGTTCGTGGTGCGCCTACCGCCGCTGGACCACTGACCAGCACCTGACCTCGCGACGGGCCGGGTGTAGCCCGCCACGCGTCGCCCGTCAGGCCCCGGCGTTGGGCACGGCGGCACGGTGCGCGGCGGCGAGGTCGAACCCGCCGTCGAGCACGAGCCTCGCATCGACGAGCACCGCTTCGAGCCCGGCACCGACGAGCGCGAGTTCGGCGATGTCAGTCACGGTGCGTACCGAACTGCCGTGGTAGCTGAACCGGACGCCGGGCGCGCGATCACCGAGCTCGAGCAGTCGCTGGAGCGGCAGGGCCTGGCCGGTGACGTCGCGGTAGAGCACGCGCCGCGCTCCACCCATGTGCAACCGTTCGAGCACGTCGACGAGCTCGCGACCAAAGGCCGCGGGGGGCGGATCGAACACGTACTCACCATCGACGAGCAGCTCCACGCAGATCGCGGAGCCGTGGAGGTCGAGCGCCCACCGCAGGATGATCGGGTCGAACACGGCCGACTGGTCGACGACGACGGTGCCAAGCTGCGCCTTCGCAAGCCGCTCGATGCGTGCGCCGTCGTGCACGCGCCCATCGAAGCGCACCGGCACGCCGACGACAGCGACCAGGCTGGGGAGCCATTCGGGGAGCACGTCACCGGCGACGACCCCGTCGAGGTCCTGCAGCGCCAGCTCGCGGGCGCCGAGCTCCACCAACGCGCGGGCGATTCGCACCGGAGGCAAGGCGTCGCTGGCAGCGACCTGGCTGCCGTGGAAGGCGATGTTCGGCACGACGATCACACGAGCCATCCTACGCGGGGAGCGACCCGCCTCACAGGAGCAGCACGCGCGGCGTCAGCCCGACACGCGTTCGATCTGCGCGCCGAGACTGCGCAGGCGCTCGTCGATGCGCTCGTAGCCGCGGTCGATCTGCTGGATGTTCTGGATGACGCTGCGACCGTCGGCCGCGAGCGCGCACGTGAGCAGTGACATGCCGGCACGGATGTCGGGGCTCTCCATGCGGATGCCGGTCATGCGGGCCGGCCCCGAGATGACGGCGCGGTGCGGGTCGCAGAGCACGACGCGCGCGCCCATCGCCACGAGCTTGTCGGTGAAGATGAGGCGGTTCTCGAACATCTTCTCGAAGATCATGATGGTGCCGGTCGCCTGCGTCGCGATGGCGACGGCGGTCGAGGTGAGGTCGGCGGGGAAGTTCGGCCACGGGCCGTCTTCGAGCTTGGTGATGTGCCCGCCGATGTCGTCCTTCACCTGGAGGCGCTGTTCCGGGGGCACGCGGAGGGTCGTGCCCTCGAGCTGCATCTCGACTCCGAGCTTCTCGAAACCGAGCAGCATCGGGCGCAGCTGCGAGAGGTCGCCGGCGTTCTCGATGACGAGCTCGCCGCCGGTCACTGCGGCGAGGCCGACGAACGAGCCGACCTCGATGTGATCGGGCTGGATCGTGTACTCGGTGGCCCCGAGCTTGTCGACGCCGTGGATCGTGAGGATGTTCGAGCCGATGCCCTCGATCTTCGCGCCCATCGAGACGAGGAACCGGCAGAGGTCCTGCACGTGCGGCTCACAGGCCGCGTTCTCGATGACCGTGGTGCCCTTCGCGAGTGACGCGGCCATGATCGCGTTCTCGGTGCCCGTCACCGACGGCTCGTCGAGGAACATGTGCGTGCCCACGAGGCCATCGCGCGCCTCGAAGCGGTACCCCTCGTCCCACGTGAACTTCGCGCCCAGTGACTGGAGAGCGATCACGTGCGTGTCGACACGGCGGCGACCGATGGTGTCGCCGCCCGGCACGGGGATCCAGACCTCGCCGTAGCGCGCCACGAGCGGGCCGGCGAGCAGGAGCGATCCGCGGATGCGCTCGCAGAGCACCGGATCGAGGTGGGTCGGGTCGACGCCGCCCGAGGCATCGATGCGCCACGAGTTCGCACTCAGTCGCTCGGCGGTGCAGCCCGCCGTGACCAACAGGTCGATCAGCAGCATGACGTCGATGATGTCAGGCACGTCGTGCAGCACGACGGGCTCGCTCGCGAGCAGCACGGCGGCCACGATCGGCAGGGCGGCGTTCTTGTTCGCCGCCGCGCGGATGGTGCCGGCGATCGGGTAGCCGCCCTCGATCACGAATCGCTCGTTGACGCGCTTGGTGGTGGTCGTCGCCGAGGCGGGAGATGCAGGAACCGTCATGCAGAGGATGGTAGCAGCGCTCGACGGGCCGATGCGCACCCCGCGCATCGACCCGTCAGGACAACCCCGTTGTCACACAGTGTGGAAGCTGGATCAGGCGGCCATCGGAACAGCCTGCGCCACGTAGCAGAGCCACGAGCCGGTGACCTGGCGGTGGCGGTGCACCGTCTCGACGTAGACCGCCATGCTCGGCACGAGGTCGACGCCTCGCTTGTTGAGCACCTTGAGGTAGGCATCGCGGGCGTCGTGGACGTCGCGTGCTTCGATGACCTGCATGAAACGCATCAAATTCTCCTGGGCATATAGGGCTTCCGTGCCTTCAGTCAGCGTGTGGGCCCGGCAACGTCCTGTCGCCACCACTTGCGTCTGACCCCCGCTGCATCGGTGGGTTTGCATAGTTTCTTGAGTGCTAAGTTCAAAATAGGTGAAATCCACGCACAGCGGCGGCTCGAGCAGGTATCGAAGTCGCACCGTGGGGTACCATCGAACACGATGTGGCCCTTCCGACGAAGACGATTTCGGGACCTGGTGAACCGCCAGCTGGCGATCTTCGCCCATGACCACGAGCGCCTCGTCATGGAGGCGCGATCGGCCCTCGTCGGCTACGGCACCGAACCGGATGCGAGCCAGGCGCTGCAGCGCTACGGCGAGCACGACGAGCTGGCAGAGCAGGTCGAGGACCACCTCGACGCGATGTATCGCAACTTCTCCCACACGCTCGAGCCGAAGGCCGCGAAGGAGTACCGCCGGGAGTTCGCGCGTCGCGCCAAGGCGGTCTACGGCGACCTGCTCCCGCGCCTGACCTTCGATTCCGACGAGGACAAGCTCCCCGAGTAGCCTTGCACGTCGCGGGGGAGCGGTCGGCGCAGCGTCAGGCTGGCGCCCACTGTCGCGCGATCGGCGCGTCGTCCTCGATCGTGACCACGGGTACGACGGCGAGCGTGTCGAGGGCGCGCGCGACGCGCAGGTCGTCAGCTGCACCCCCACGCGCGAGGTGGCGCCTCCACCGCACGCCGGCGCCGAGGTGCGACGACGCATCCTCGGTGCCCGTGGCGAGGTGCACCGCGATGCCCGCTGCATCGGTGAGGCGAGCGTCACGGGCGTCGAGTTCATCGAGGAGTACGCGGATGAGTGCACCGGCCGCCCACCAGCCGTCAGCCGCTGCGCGCTCGAAGCGCTGCGCCTGCGCGTCGGCGCTGCCGTGGGTCGAGGGCGCGACGACGAACGTCACGCGCTCGATGTCAGTCGCGCCGAGGCGAACCGAGAGCTGGGCCGCGAACGGGCGTGCAAGGGCCGGCGCGGCGAGCAGCACGGTCGAGCCATGCGCCAAAGCTTCGTCGAGCGCCGAGCCGAGGTCGCTCGAACGCACTCGGCACCGGCCCGCAGCCAGCTCCCCCGCAGGAGCCTGTTCGAAGGAGACGAGCGGAATCGGTGCCGTCTCGGGCAGTTCGCGCGCGATCTCCACGCTGCCCCACCCGGCGTCGAGCGCGGCCGCCACGGCCACCCCACCGTAGAGCGGTTCGACCACGACCACGAGCCCGCGCTCGAAGGCGGCAGCCTCGAGGCTGCCGCCCGCGACCACGTCGACGAAGACGGGAGCGGTCAGATGATCACCGGCACCGAGCCGCCATCGACGCTCCAGGCCGATCCGGTGACGTATGAAGCCCGCGGGGAGGCCGCGAACACGATGGTGGACGCGATCTCCTCCGGTGAGGCCATGCGTCCCAGCGGGCGTCCCTTGCCGGTAGCGGCGAGCGCGTCGGCGTGGCTGATGCCCTTCGCGACGGAGACCTGGTCGGCGAGGCCACCCTCGGCGGTCCAGGCCTCACTGGTCGTGGGGCCGGGGCAGATCGAGAGGGAGCGGATACCGTCACCGGCGTAGGTGTCGGCGATGAGCCGCGCGACCGACTGCACGGCCGCCTTCGTCACCGAGTAGTTGGCCATGCCGGTGCTCGGGCGCTTGCCCGCCGTGCTCGACACGTGCACCATCACGCCGGTGCCGCGCGCCTGCATCGACGGCGCGACCGCGCGCGACATGCGCACGTAACTCATGACGTTGAGCTGCCAGAGCTCGTCCCACTGCTCGTCGGTCACCTCGGCGAACGTCGCCTGGTAGGCGAGGCCGACGTTGTTGACGAGCACGTCGATGGGGCCGAGCGAATCCTCGACCTCGCTCGCCACGCGGGCCGGCACGTCGGGATCTGACATGTCACCCGTGAGCGCAGCCACGCGCCCGGGGGTTCGCGCACGCGAGCCGGCCTCGGTGATCGAGCGGCCGGCAGCCTCGAGCTCCTCGCGCCCGCGGGCGACGATCGCCACGTGGGCGCCCTCGGCCGCGAACATGCGCGCGGCAGCGAGGCCGATGCCCTTGCTGGCGCCCGTGATGAGTACGACTTTTCCGGAGAGCTGCAGGTCCATGCGGGGATCCTAGCCCGCACGCGGGACGGTGACCCGATGTCGCGACGACGACGGCCGACGCTAAGCTCTACGGATGCCGCCCCAGACCCTCCTCCTCATCCGCCACGGCCAGAGCGTGTGGAACGCCGCCGGCAAGTGGCAGGGTCAAGCCGACCCGAAGCTCTCACAGCAGGGTCTCGACCAGTCGATCGAGCTGGCCACGGTGCCCCTCCTCGACGACATCGACCACCTCGTCAGCAGCGACCTGCAGCGCGCGGTCGAGACCGCTCGTCCGATCGGTATCGCACACGGGCTGGCGCTGGTGGAGGACGCCGGCCTGCGTGAGCTCGACGTCGGCTCGTGGTCGGGACTGACCCGCGGCGAGATCGAGGAGGCCGACGCCGGTGCGATCGACCGCTACTGGTCGGGCACGGCGGGCTGGACGGGCGGTGAGACGATGGAGCTGCACGCCGACCGATGCCGAGCCACCGCCGCGGACCTCGCGCAGCTCCCCCACGAACGCGTGGCCGTCGTCACGCACGGCGCCACGCTGCGCATGCTGGTCGTGGCGCTCCTCGGCCTCGACGACGACGCCCGACGCCTGTTCGGCGGCCCGGCCCACGCGTCGGTGACCCAGCTGCGCCGGAGACAAGATGCGTGGCAGCTCGTGACCTACGGCGCCGGGGCGCACACCGCGCCCTACGAGTAGCCAACCCCGGCCCAGAATTGCCAGAAGCGCCAGAAGCACAAGAAGCGCACCCGCCATCAAGAGGCCGTGTGCGGTCCAGATGCAAGGAGTAGGAGGGTGCGTGGCGCCGGGATAGCACTTCAGTGCATCCCAAGCCGCGCGCCCGACGCTCGACGCAGTCAGCTGGACCGCACACGGCCGACCGCACAAAAAGGCACCCCCCCGGCTGGCCTGGGGCGCCTGCCGAGGGGGTACTGGGTTGTCAGCGTGACGATGGTGCGGCACCGTGAGGCGCCTGCTGCCAGAAGCGTCACGCGACGGCTTCGGGATGGTGTGCGTCGCCGGAGCGACGCGATGGAACGCTTACGCC
The DNA here is from genome assembly GCA_025964405.1 of Thermoleophilia bacterium. Taxonomy (GTDB): domain Bacteria; phylum Actinomycetota; class Thermoleophilia; order Gaiellales; family SKUG01; genus JAGQUL01. The sequence continues at coordinate 6,878 of JAOPYW010000292.1, forward strand.
TGGGGTCAGGCGGCCTTCTGGGTGACGCTCTGGCCAGGGTTCGACTGGCCCGGATGGGACTGGTTCGGGCTGTCGCTCGATCCCGATCCGCCGAAGTGCGGCAGGAGGCTCGAGAGCCCGCCTGACTTGCCACCGCCGAGGAAGGTCACGCCCTTGGCGCCGGTCGCCGCATCGGTCACGCCGGTCGATGCGCCGTAGATGGCACCGCCGACGCCGCCGATCGCTGCACCCCAGAGGGCACCAGGCAGGGCACCGATGCCGCCGAACAGGAGGCCTGCGCCGGTACCGACCGCCGCGCCGCTCACTGCACCGAGGGCGAAGCCCTTCTTGATGCGGCCCCAGACCGTGGTCTCGGAGTCGATGCTGAACTTGCCACCGGCGACGTTCTTGAGCAGTCCGCTCGTGACGCCGGTGAGGAAGCCGCCGATACCGCCGGCGACCGCGCCACCGACCGGGCCGAAGGGCGTGATCACTCCGACGAGCGCGCCGCCAGCCGCACCTGCCATCGCACCCTTCATGCCGTCGCCGACTGCGCCGGCGACCTTGGGGCTGCGGATGAGGGCGGAACCCGCACCGACCGCGGCACCGATGCCGAGACCGATCGGAACTCCGATGCCCGTCGGCAGTGCGATGAGCGCACCGGCCGCGGCTCCCACCGCTGCGTTGCGGAGGATGGATCCTCCAAAGCTCTTGTAACCGTCGTTGACGTCCGCCGAACCGGATCCGCCACCGCTCTGTGCAACCGTACCGGCGTTGTAGCCGACCGGCATGCTGATCGTGTTGATTGTGGTCATGTTCACCCTCCCGAGGTGCCGTGCTGGGGTGTCAGGAGCTGGTGTGAAGCATCCAACTCTGACGTCAACAGTACTTCGCTTGGCCGCCTTTGCCCGTTGCAGAAAGGGACACGGTTTGGCCTCTTTTGGCCGCCTCGTGGCCGGATCTGGATGCGATTATTCCCTGCAAATCGAGCACTTATCGGCTTTCAGGCCGGCGCGTGGCCGTTCTGGATCCGGTGGAACGGCGGCTCGTGGCCGCTTGGGGACGGCCCCGTTCAGGCCCTGCGTGGCCGCCCGTGGCCACCACTGATCGGCCGGTTTCCGGCATCGAACGAGCCGCCGCGCGCGTCAGCGCGTGGCGTTGACGTGGCGCACGGCGGCCTGGAATCGCTCCTGCGCGCCCGTGTAGATGCCGACCTGCGTCGTGATGATCGCGGTCCGGCTCGCGGGTGCGCGCGCGATGACGCCCATCGACGTGCGCATGTCGGTCAGCGCGTCGAGCATCGTCTCGTGGTCGGCGGCCCAGACCTTGGGGGGCCGCAGCTTGCGGAGCCCGGCGATCAGCGCATCGAACTCGTCGAGGTGCGACTGGGCCGCAGCGGGGTCACGCGTGGCGGTGTCGAGCTCCTCGAACACCTTGCTCGCGGCGCGCTGCTGCGTGTTGAAGCGCTCGATGTACTCGCGCTTGGAGAGCGGTCCGTTCGGGTCGCTCGAGCCGCCGCAGGCTGCGGCCAGCAGCGCCGTCGCCACGAGCAGCAGCACCAACATCACCCCACGCACGCGCGTCGCGTACGAGCGCGGGACGGCGAGGGGGTTCGTCGCTGGACAGCTCGACATGCCGCAGAAGATACCGCAGCGGGGGAGCCGCCGAAGCGACTCCCCC
>JAOPYW010000309.1 GCA_025964405.1 Thermoleophilia bacterium
CTCGAAGCCGACGACCTGCGGGATGAGCATGGAGACGGGCTGGCCGAGCATGGCCGCCTCGGCCTCGATGCCGCCGACGCCCCAGCCGAGCACGCCGAGGCCGTTGACCATCGTCGTGTGGGAATCGGTGCCGACGAGCGTGTCGGGATAGACGAGGTCCTGGCCGGCAGAGCCGCCGCCCGATTCGCGGAACGCGACGTGCGCGAGGTACTCGACGTTGATCTGGTGCACGATGCCGGCGCCCGGGGGCACGACCGTGAAGTTGTCGAACGCGCCCTGGCCCCAGCGCAGGAAGGCGTAGCGTTCACCGTTGCGCTCGTACTCGAGCTCGATGTTCTTGCCGAGCGCGAGCTTGCCGCGGAACTCGTCGACCTGCACGGAGTGGTCGATCACGAGGTCGACGGGGCGCAGCGGGTTGATCTTGGCGGGGTCGCCGCCGAGGTCGGCCATGGCATCGCGCATGGCGGCGAGGTCGACGATGGCGGGCACGCCGGTGAAATCCTGCATGAGCACGCGGGCAGGCGTGTAGGCGATCTCGTCGTTCGGCGTCGCGGCGGGCTCCCAGCCGGCGATCGTCTCGATGTCCTTCGCGGTGACGGCGACGCCATCCTCGAGCCGGAGGAGGTTCTCGAGCAGCACGCGCAGCGAGAACGGCAGCGTCTCGACGGCGGGGAATCGCTTCGCCAGCTCGGGGAGGGAGTAGTACTCGACGGCGGTGCCGCTCGAATCGAGTGTGGACCGGGTGCCGAAACTGTTCGCCATGGATGTTCCCTCTCGCGCGCGTATGATCTGCAGGCATCCTACCAGCGTCCAACCGGCGACCGGGCGGCGGCCCGCGCGGGCCAGGCGTCGGTGCCGAACATGCCACCCTCCGTCGAGGGTGGACGAGGATCGAGGCCGTGCGGGCACACTCGATGGGAACCGATCCCCTGTGACCGCCACGGAAGGCAACCCGATGATCATCGCTCCCCACGCAGCAGCGCTCCACCCCGGCTCGGGTACGACGACCACTGCGTGGGCGGGCGGCGACGACGGTGGCGGAGGGGGCTACGGCGGTGGCGGGAGCTACGACGGTGGTGGCGGCTACGGCGGTGGTGGCGGGTACGACAGCGGCTCCTCCGATGCGCCGATGAGCGTCGACCGGCAGCTCAAGGGTGACCTCAAGCAGGCGGCGAAGCTCATCAAGCAGTCGTACGAGACCATCCAGACGGTGCCGAGCGACGACTTCGGCGACGAGGGCACGAAGCAGGCGCGTCTCTCCGCCTTCCACGTGAACCGCGCCGCGCAGGACCTCATCGAGCAGTACTTCGACTCCGCGTCGCCTGACGTGGCGAGCGCGCTGCACACGGTCGATGCCGACCTGGAAGACGCCGCGTGGCAGCTGGCGCGCAAGCCGAGCCCCGACGGGCGCTTCAACGGGGTCGACATCCCGGGCGCGCTCGCCGACACCAAGGCCGCGTCGCACGACCTCAAGCGGATCTACGAGCAGCTCTGAACCACGGTGGCGGAGGGTCCGGTTGGAAGCGACGTCTTCCCACCGGGCCCTTCGTGTTGCTCGGCGAGACCCGCGCCGGCCGCTCGTGGTCAGGCCGTGGGCCGGGGTCGGCCCATGGGTCGATCGTCGGATGAAATGGTGCCCGGCGCTGGGGATGATGCTGGTTCCCGTCTCCGAGCACGAGGTTCCTCGATGATCGTCAGCGCCACCGCCATCCCGCACTCGCCCGCCGTGCCGCGCACCACGCAGGCGGCGACCGACCTGTTCCAGACGGTGGTCACCGACATGACGTCGGCCAACCAGCAGCTCGAGGACGTCTCCGGCACGAACACCTTCCCGAGCATCGACTGGGTGAAGCGCGTCGACCTCATCGCCGCGGGGCTCGATTCCGCGCGCATGGGCCTGTCGCTGCTCCGTCCGGATGCCGCCGACCTGGTCGTCGCCCTGGGCCGCGACGTGCGCCACATCGCCAAGGATGCCGGCATCCTGCAGGACATGTCGAACCACCGGCACACCTTCGAGAACTGGAACAACACCTTCGACGTGGCGATCGGCAACGCGCAGCGCGCCGTGCAGCTGCTCGCGAGCCGCGATGGCGACGACAAGCTCCCGCCGGACTCCGACGAGCCGAAGCGTCCCGACACCGGCGACCGCCTGCCCCAGGGTCCGAGCGTTCCGGGCGGCGGTGGCGGCGATGTTCCTGCGCCCGGCGACGAGGACGGGCAGTCAGTGCCGCCGACCGACGTTCCGCAGGGTCCGGCGCGCCCGGGTCAGTCACCCGAGTTCGTGCGCGACGTGCAGCAGGCCGTGAGCCTCATCGGCGAATCGGTGGGCGCGCTCCGCGGCCTGCCGCAGGAGGACACCGGCAGCGAGGGCACGAAGCAGGCGCGCATCTCCGCCTTCCACGTGAACCGCTCGGCGCAGGACCTGCTCGAGAAGTACTTCGACACGGCGACGCCCGAAGTGGCCAGCACGCTCCACACGGCTGACGCCTCGCTCGAGGATGCCGCGTGGCAGATGGCCAAGAAGCCGAGCCCCGACGGTCGCTTCAACGGCGTTGACCTCCCCGGCGCCATCGCCGACTCCGAAGCCGCAGCCCAGGCACTCGCCCAGCTGCTCAACGCCTAGGCCGCGGCACCCACACAGCTCCCCACAAGCCATGGAAGGCTATCGATGAACCTCTCAGTCCAGACCGCAGTGCCCCAGGCTGGTCTCATCCAGCGATTCAACGACCTGGCGCAGGACCTCGCGTCGCACGACGCGCGGCTC
>JAOPYW010000311.1 GCA_025964405.1 Thermoleophilia bacterium
GCACGTCGATGCGTTCGTGCTTGTGCGAGGCGATCGCATCCTCGCGCGAGTCGACGCCGCCGAGCACCTTGCCGCCCGCGATGGCGAGCACCTTCGAGCGGGGCAGGGCGGCGTCCATGGTGAGCACGTTGGCGTTGTCGAGGATCATGCGGCGACTCTAGAGGTTGTGGGCGAAGGGCCCGGCCTCGAGGGGGAGCCGGTCGCGCGACGATAGGCTGGCCACATGCCCGAGACGACGACGCCGCTGCAGCCCGAAGACCTCGCCACGCACCGCTGGCTCGTGCCACACGACGAGCTGCGCCGGCGCGCCCGTGCACTGCAGGCAGGCCTCGCGTCCGCCGACATCGACGCTGCCCTCGTGCACGTCAACGCCGACTGCAACTGGGTCGCGGGCGCCGTGCTCGACGGTTGGGTGGTCGTGCCCGCAGCGGGCGAGCCACTGGTGCTGGCGCGCAGGGCGGCCGAACGCATCGCGGCCGAGACGTGTTGGCAGGTGCAGCGCGCTCCCCGCACACAGGCACTCGTCGACGAGCTGCGGCAGCTCGGATGCCTGCGGGGTCGCGTCGCCGTGGCCCTCGACGTGTTGCCGGCCGCGCGCTACCTGCGGCTCGTCGCGGAGCTGCCGGGCGCGGAGGTCGTCGACCTGACACCGCACATCCGGCGCGTGCGCGCGATCAAGTCGTCGTGGGAGCTGGCACTGCACGAACGCGCCGCCCGTCAGGTCGAGGATGCCATGGTGACCGTCGTGCGCCAGGTCGCGCCGGGCCACACCGAGCTCGATGCGCAGCGCCTTGCCGAGGGATGCCTGCGCTCGTCGGGCCACCAGGGCGTGATCCGCATGCGCCGCGCCGGCGGAGAGATCTTCTTCGGCGAGGCGCTCGCCGGTCGCAACGCCGCGCTCCCCGCCTTCCTCGACGCGCCGCTCGGCGGGTCGGGACTGTATCCGAGCGTCGGCATGGGTTCGTCGACGCAGGAGCTGGTCGACGGCGACCTGCTCGTGCTCGACTTCATGGGCGCCGACAACGGCTACCTGAGCGACTGCACGCGGGTGTGTGCGGTCGGCGACATCGAGGCGATCGACCACGACCTCATCGTCGCGCAGCACTGGTGTACCGAGCTGTTGGGGGAGCTGCAGGCGGCGGCGGTGCCGGGCGCCCTGCCAAGTGTGATCTACGCGCTGGCACTCGAGCGGGCGGCCGACGCGGGGTACGGCGCGAACTTCATGGGCGCGGCGCCCGACCAGGCGCGGTTCGTGGGGCACGGCGTGGGCCTCGAGGTCGACGAGTTCCCGTTCTTCGCGCAGGGGCACGATGAACCGCTCGAGGTCGGCATGGTGTTCGCGCTCGAGCCGAAGCTGGTGTTCGCCGGGCGGGCGGGCGTGGGCATCGAGGACACGTTCGTGTTGACCGACGCAGGGGCCGTCGCCCTCCCGGCGCTGCCGCGTCAGGTGCTGGTTGGGGAAGCCTGACCGACGCGTGGCGCGGAGCGGCCTCGGTAGACTTGCGAAGTGAGCACCATGGTTCGAGATTCCGACGCGACATCCGCCGATCAGGTGACCCGCCACGTAGTGGGCCAGGTCATCAATGCCATCGCGGCGCGCGACTGGAACAGCCTCGCGGCGACCGTCGCCCCCGACGTCATCTACTGGCGACCCGGCACGCACGATCGCATCGACGGGGCCGCGGCGTACGTCGCGGAGTGGCAGCGCTTCGTCGATTCGACGTCGGCGCTCGACTACCGGCCGCACACCGTGCTGGTGCAGGGGGAGACCGCGATGGTCGAGGCCACGGCCGAGGGGCGCTACGCCTCCGGCGAGCCGCTCTTCTTCTCGATGGTCACCGTGATGCGCATCGCCAACGGGCGCCTCGCCGAAGAGCGCGAGTACATCGTTCCGCGCTGAATGCGCCGAATGCGCCGAATGCGCTGAATGCGCTGAATGCGCTGGCGCGCTGACGTTCACGCGTCGCCCTGCCGGCGGCCCCTGCTCGGCCCCATCCGCCTGCTCGGGGGCCCATCGCCACGGCTCGCTGCGGCCGCTCGATGGCGTTCCCACTGGCGCGCTGGGTGGTACGTCGCTAGGAGACGCGAACCGCCGGCGCATGGTTCAGCTTGTTCGGCCGAATCCTTGGCGGGCTGGAAAATATACGGCGCAAATTGAGTTTCTCCGTAATATGTCTTGCATCACGATGCATCTATGTGGTACCGTTGCGGAACCGCCACGGACGGCGGTGGGCACCACATCCCCGTGAAAGGACCACCTCATGACCATGATCTCCCCGCTCGCGCCTCGCTTCTTCCCCGGCGGCGGCACGCAGAACCAGCCCCTCCCGCACCCCGGCATCGTCGCGGGCGGCTGCTACGGCACCCACCCGACGTCGTGGAACCCCCTCGCGCTGATGGCGCCGCCCATCACCACGCTGCCGGTGCCCGCGATCAACATCCCGGGTCCCGACATCACGCTGCCGAAGCTTCCGATCCCGCCGATCGTGATCACGCTGCCGTCCCCCGATTCGCCGATCCAGTAGTCGCCCTACCCGCGCGCTTCCGTGATCCCCGAACCCCGGGGGTCGCGGAAGCGCCGCCGGCGCACTGCTCCCTCGTCGCTATGATGCTGCGGAAGTTGCCGCACCATCGAAGGGGAGCACGATGACCGCCACCGATAGCGTCGAGCAGGCCTGGGGCCTGACGGAGAGCCAGCTCGAGATCCGTGAACACGCACGCGGAGTCGCCCGGCGGTTCGTGGCGCCGCGGGCCCACGACATCGACGCGGCCGGCGAGTTCCCGCAGGACATCCGCGAGATCTTCGCCGAGCAGGGGCTGTTCGCGTTGCCGTTCGAGGAGGAGCATGGCGGCACCGGCACCGGCACCCTCGCGCTCATCATCGCGATCGAGGAGATCGCCAAGGTCTGCGGCACCAGCTCACTCCTGCTCGCCGTGCAGGAGCTCGGGTCACTTCCGATCAAGCTTGCCGGCACCGAAGCGCAGAAGTCGCAGTGGTTGCCGCAGCTGGCGACCGGCGAGGTGCTCGCGGCCTACGGCCTGACCGAACCCGAGTCGGGGAGTGACAGCGCGGGCATGCGCACGACGGCGGTGCTGGAGAGTGACGAGTGGGTGCTCAACGGCGGCAAGCGCTTCATCACGAACGCCGGGGTCGCGGGGGTCTACACCGTCTTCGCCAAGACCGACCTCGCCGCTGGTCATTCAGGCATCTCGGCGTTCATCGTGCCGGCCGACGCGCCGGGCTTCACCGTCGGCAAGTTCGAGAAGAAGATGGGCATCAAGGGCTCCACGACGGGGGAGCTGTTCTTCGATGGCTGCCGCATCCCGGCGGCGAACATCCTCGGCGAGCCCGGCACCGGCTTCACGCTCGCGATGCAGGTGCTCGACCGCTCGCGCCCCGGCGTGGCGGCGCAGGGCCTCGGCTTGGCGGGTGGCGCGCTCGAGTATGCCGGCAAGTACCTGCTCGATCGTGAGCAGTTCGGCAAGCCGCTCGCGCATCAGCAGGGCCTGCAGTGGATGCTCGCTGACATGGAGTCGAAGACCTGCGCGGCGCGCGAGCTGCTCTACCGGGCCGGCTGGATGATCGACGCGGGCGTGCCACGCGCGACCCTCACCAAGTATTCGGCGATGGCCAAGCTCATGTGCACCGATGCCGCGATGTCGGTCACGACCGACGCGGTGCAGCTGCTCGGTGGCTACGGCTACGTGCAGGAGTACCCCGTGGAGCGCATGATGCGCGACGCGAAGATCACCCAGATATACGAGGGCACCAACCAGATCCAGCGGCTCGTCATCGGCCGTGCGCTGCTCGAGGAGCTGCGCCACACCGAGCCGATCCCCTTCTAGCGGCGCGCCGCGACGGCTGGCCAGAGGTGGTCGCAGTCGTGACCGGAGGGGGTCGGGTCGCCGAAGTGCGCCGTGAAGCGTCAGGCCTGGGCGAGGAAGGGGGGGTATCCCGTTTCCGCTCCGAGGCCGGCCCTGAACCTCTCCGCTCCCGCACCCACGCTCCGACCCCTCCCGCCTGTCGCTGCCGCGGCGAGCGCCGCGCCCGGGTGGCGGAAGGCTCCACCGATCACCACCTGGGTGCCACTCGGCACCGACAGGGTGCGCAGCGCACGCGAAGGCGACGAGCCCCGAACCGGCGACGAGTCGGTCGACCACGCCCACGAGAATGCGCAGATCACGTCGAATTTCCTGCAGCGAGTGCTCAAGCGTGATTCGCTGGATGGCGCGGGTGGCGCCCTCGACAACTACGCGCACGACGAGAGCATCCCCGGCAATGCGTACTGGGACGAGTCCGGCATGCACTACTCCGACGGCGACGCAGTGACCGGCATGTTGTCGAAGGGGCTCGACGTCGCGGCCCACGAGATGTTCCACGGCGTGACCAGCCATTCCGCGGGCCTCAACTACGTTGGGCAGGCGGGAGCGCTCAACGAGAGCATCAGCGACGTGTTCGGCACTGCCGTCGAACAGTGGCATGCCGACCACAAGGGATTCCGCACCGCGGACGGTGCGCGGCGCGGCAATTGGCAGATCGGCGAGGCGGTGATGACCCCCGGCACCACCGGCGACGCAGTGCGCGACATGGCCCGTCCGGGCAGCGCGTACGACAACCCAGACATGGGCCGAGACGTCCAGCCCGGTCACATGCGTGACTACCTCAACCTCCCCGACGACGTCGACTATGGAGGAGTGCACTTGAATTCCGGCATCCCGAACCGCGCGGCCCACGAAGCGGCTCAACTGATCGGGACCGAGAAGGTGGCCAAGATCTGGTACGACGCGTTGACGACGAAGCTCGGCAAGGATGCCACGTTCGAGGAAGCAGCCGCTGCAACGACGTCATCGGCACGCAGGCTCTACGGGAAGGGCGATGTTCCGCATGCCGTGCGCACTGCGTGGAAGGCAGTCGGGCTCCTCCAGAATGCCGGTCGGAGCATTCCCATGACGCCGCCGATGACCGCCGACCAGCTCGCTGAGTTAATGGGTTAGGCGGGAGCTGCGTGGGTGACTGCGCGATGCCCGGCTGAGGCGTGCGGCACGCCCGCTTGGTCCGGACCCAACGGCAACACGCCATGTTGCGCCAGAGTGTGCAGCCAGAACACGTCGTGCTCGATGTAGGCCACGATCACGTAGGTCGCGAACGCCGCGACGGCGGCGAACACGAGCAGCACGGGCAGCATGTCCAGGATGCGATTGCGGAGCGACATGCTGCAGATGACACCGTGTCCGACCTGATCTCGCGTCACAGGCCGGCTGAGCCGTGGGTCATGGTCTCCCAAGCCATGTGCACGCCGGTTCCCATGGGTCGATGCGCAAGCACGAACTTGCGCAGCTGGGGCATCGATGCCCCTCGCTGTACGGCGAGCGCGGTGTATGCCATGTCTCCCGACAGGACGTAGCCGGTGCCGCCGAGCTTGGGCGCCGCGATGCAAGGCCAGCCTGCGGCTGCAGGATTGTTCATGTAGGTGAAGTTGAACTCGTAGGCGGCCACCATGCGAACCTTGTTCTCGGTGAACAGGTCGGTGCCCTGTATCGAAGCGGTCTCCGCGCCGTAGGTGAGTGCTGCAAGGCCGAAATTCATGTGGGAGGCGTCGCGGCACGTCTCGCCCTCCTGGCCGTTCACGAAGCTCCTGGTGCTCCAGCGTGAGAGGAGCTCGGTAGCCGAGAAGGTCGTGCCGGGTGGGGTCGCAGGGCGGCTCCCGTCGCTCGTCAGGTACAGCGACGACCTGAGGTTGGCACGCCAGTCGGCGAGGCCGTTGTCGTACACCGCGCGGTCGTTGAGGAACACTCCGATTCCCATGGTTGCGTCCGCCATGGAGTAGACCCAGTTGACCGCCCCTGCCTTCCATCCATTGATCACGTTCGGGAGGAAGATCGTGCGGAGCATCCCTTCGAAGCGCGCGATGTCGGTGGCCTTCCAGCCACTGTTGGAGTACCGCATGATCTCCGCGGCCTTCGTGAAGAGCTCCGCGCTCCACGCCGTCACGAGTAGCCCATTGCCGTACTTGATCGGATCGAACGGGATGCTCCTCAGGTTGCTCGAACGGGTGTTGAGCATGAGGAGGGCGTGATCGCGATAGCGGACATCGCCCGTGTAGTACCAGAGCAGCGCATCGGTGTAGGCGACGGTCGCGTCGGCCTGGAGCTCCTCGCAGCCGATGTACGGCCCGTTGTCGGAGCCGTTGTCGCACAGCACGTTGGCGTCCGTGTGGGGGGCCTGGCCCAGCGAGTTCGCGCTCTTGAGGCGTGCGAGCGCCGACTTCCACGGTTCGAGCGTGAGGCGTGCCTTCACGAAGTCGAGCTGCGCGCGACTGGTGACCACCCCCGGGTGCGTGAATCCGGTCGGGGTGGTCGTGGCGGCAGGGACCGTAGCCGTCACGGTACGTGTCGCGCCGACGTTGCCCGCTGCATCGATCGCACGCACGGCGTAGGTCGCTGTGGAGCCGGGAGCCTGATTCGCGCGAATGTACGTGAGCGCAGTGGTCGTGGCGCGGAGGGTCGCTCCCTCGAGGACCTGGTAGCCGGTGACGCCGACGTTGTCGGTTGCTGCCGACCAGTTCAGCGTGACGTCGTCGCCGCTGACGTTCGCCGTGAGCGTGCCGGGCGTCGTCGGTGGCGTGGTGTCGCTCGACGTCAGCACCAGCTGCGGTCGATTTGCTCCTTCGCGGGAATCGAACGCGGCGCCGTCGGTCGCATCGCCCTTGAGGACGAACGAGTAGGTGCCTGGGGTCGAGGCAGCGGTGCCGAGGTCGTAGGACGCCCATCCGACCGGGAACGCCATCGTGTCAGCCAGGGCGGAACCGACTCCCCGGGGGCGGTTGTCCCAGTTCGTGGACGCCTCCGACCAAGGGGTCGCATCGGCGAAGTACACGCCGGGACCATCGACGGACCCGGATCGAACGTACACACGCAACTTGACGTTCGTCACGGTGGTGGCGAGCGCGGGGACGACGAATCGCAGGATCGAGGTCTGGTCGACGTTGGTGTCACCACCGTCGGTGTGGAGCGTGTTGCTTGCACCACCGATGGCGGACGGCGCGGCCTGCTGCGCGAAGGTGTCAGCCGTCGGAGTGAGCGTGGTGGTCGCGGCCGATGCAGTGCCGATGAAGGCGAGCGTCGAACAGATGCACGTCGTCAGGGCGAGCACCGCGAGACGAATGTGGGTGGTACGAGTGAGTACGAGCACGCGACGCTCCTGGAGGATTCGTCGTGCTGGTGGCGGCCCGGCCATCTCGCGACGCGAGATCCGTGGCTTTGCGGCCCAGCCTCGCGACTGGTGTGCCGTTTCATTTGCACAGGACTGGTCCTATCGGCCGCAACGGCAGGAAACCTGAGATCCATTTGCAGGATGCACGCGCTGTGCGACGAAGTCGTGAGCGCTCATGGAATCACATACTCAGCTTCAGCTACCCATCCGCAATGCGGGCCTGTTCTCGGCGCTTCGGCGCTTCCTCCTCGAGGCGTTCGAGCTGCTGGCCGCAGATCGCGCCGCCGGAGCCGACCTGTCGTTCAGCGTCGCCGAACACCACAAGGTGCGTGACGACAAGCCGTTCTACGAATACCGCCCGATGACCGAGCGTTTCGTGGCGGAGCGGTTCGAGCGCATCTGGGAACTGCCCGCCGCCGACGACGCCGCCTGGACCGTGAGCAGCGACCCGGCCTGTTCCAACTTCCTGCGCGCCGGGCGCGCCGACGGCGTGGCCGACCTGACCCTCGTCGCCAAGAGCGAGCTGCTCGGCCCGATGCTGGTGACGATGGCGGAGGCGAGCCCGACGTTCGAGCTCGACGAACCGCTCCTGCTCGAGCACTACCTGCGCTTCGAGAAGACCCTCTACGCGACGGCGCGCCGCTACGTGGCGATGGCGCCGCTCTGGGGCGTCCGCCTCATGTACGGCGACCTCGAACTTGCGCCGGGGGTCACGATGCGCACCGTGGATCCCGAGTGGTTCCGCATGGAGTGGCCCGAGGCGGCGCAACTCGACTGGGGCGACCAGGCGCAGCAGGGGCTGCCCGTCGTGGTGCTCCAGCTCGAACGCCAGGTGTCGGCCGACGAGGATGAGACCGCGATCGATCCGCTTCGCGCGATCGTCGACGTCACGAGTGCGGTGCGCGCGCTCGCGGGCGGCAGCATCACCGCCGGTCCGCTCGTGCTCGAGCGGTTCGACTGGCGTGGGCTCGCGCCGAAGCCGGTGCCGGCGATCGCCGCCCGTCGCTGCGGTTCGCTCCCGAGCCGCATCGACGCGACCGTGGCCGCCGCGCTTCCGACCGCCCTGCGGCGCCTGTCGAGCGATCCCGACGGCACGCTGGCGCGTGCGGTGGAGCGGTACCAGTTCGCCGCCACCGCGCACGGAATGTCGGCGCTGCGCGGGGTTTACGACATGCTCGTCGAGATCTACGCGAGCGAACGCGAGGTCGGCAGCGCCGCCCTGCGTGCGGCTGTGACGCTCGCCGGCTCGCTGCCGGAGCGGCGCGCGCTGGTCGATGCGATGCACCACGCGGCGCTCGTCATCCGTGAGGCGAAGCCGCCATCGGCCGACACCGTGCACACCACGCGCGTGCTCGCGAGCGCGCTCCGCGCGACCGTGGCTTCCGGTCTGACCGGCGAGCTGCCGGTGACGAGCCTGCAGGCCTACGCCGACGCAGTGCTCATCGGTGAGCGCGAGCGCGTGCAGCTCGGTGTCGCCGCGATGGCGCCCGAGGTGCACGGCTCCTGATCAGGAGTAGAGCGGCGGCGCGAGGGTGCGCAGGCCGTCGAGGTCGTTGACCATGCGCGCGAGTCGTGGCACCGACACGGTCAGGGCATCGCCCGTGGCATCGGCCAGCTCGTCGAGCCGTACCTGATCACGCCCGGCGAGTGCGGCGTGGTCGACCTGCGCCGCGCCCAGCCGAGCCGCGAGCGATTCGTCGATGCCCTCGATCGCTTCGAGCGCTTCGAGGGACGAGAGCGTGTCGGGCGCGTCGGGCTCCACCCGATTGACGATGGTGCCCACGAACCGGAACCGGCGCGCCTCGAGCAGCTCCCAGAAGTTGACGGCCTCGTTGACGCTCTCGCGCTCGGGGCTCGTGACCGCGAGGAAACCGGTCGCCTCGTCGGCGAACATGCGCTCGACGACCTTGAAGCGGTCTGACACCACCCCGTAGATGCCCTGCAGTGATTCGAGGAACTCGCTCGTGTCACGCAGCATCTCGGCGCCGGTGATGCGCTGGAGCACGTTCATGATCGGGCCGTTGGAGCCACCGAGGGCCTTGAGGCCGATGCGACCGACCTTGGCGCTCGGGCGCAGGAACCAGCGGAGCGAACGGCCCTCGAGGAACCGCAGCATGCGCTTGGGAGATTCGAGCAGCTCACGCGCGTGGGAAGCTGGAGGGGTGTCGACGACGATCAGGTCGTACTTGCCGCCACGGTCGAGCTCGTAGAGGCGCTCGAGCGCCATGTACTCCTGGATGCCCGTGCTCGCGCCCGAGATCTGCTGGTAGATGCGGTTGCCGAGGATGCGTTCGCGCTCGGCGTCGGTGGTCGACGTCTCGGTCACCAGGCGGTCGAAGGCGGTCTTCGGGTCGAGCATGAGCGCGTGGAGCGAGCCACCGGCCTCCGCCCCGTCGGGCAAGGTCACGGGACGCTCGCGGTCCTCGAGCTTGTCGAGGCCCATGGCTTGGGCGAGCCGTCGCGCCGGATCGATCGTGAGCACGCACACGCGGCGTCCGCGCATGGCCTCGTCTAGGGCGATGGCGGCGGCGATGCTCGTCTTGCCGACCCCGCCGCTGCCGCACACGAGCAGCACGCGCACGGATGCGAGGCGGTCGCCGAGGCGGTGCTGGACGTCGTTGCGGCGCGCCTTCGGGCTGCTGCGGCTCACGTCGGGTCCTCCTCGAATGAAGCGGCATGCACGGCTGCTGCCGCGGCCGGGCCGTCGGTCGCGCCGGCGAGCTGCTCGAGCAGCACCTCCTGCCCGGCCGACGTCAGCCAGCGGGCGAGCGAGGCGACGTGCTCGCGTTCGAGCTGCGCACTGAACATCCAGGGGAGCAGGGCCGCCTCGTCCGCACCGAGGCCGGCATCGAGGCGTTCGCGCTCCTCGGCCTGGTCGGTGCTGCGCGTGTGCTCCCAGACGGCCGTCTCGAGCGCATGCGTCGCAGCCTCGTCGAGCGATCCGTCGGCCGCCTCGAGGGCCGTGCGCACGCGATCGATCTCCTCAGGCGCGAAGCGGTCGATGAGGAGGCCGTTGAGCACGGTGGCCGCGACGTCGATGCCCTGCTCCTCGAGCTGCTCGCGCAGCTCGAGCGTCTCCGTCACGGGGAGCTCCTCGGGCAGTGCCACGAGCACGACGCCGACGCGCTCCGGGTCGCGCGTGAAGGCGTCGACGCGCTTGGCCTCGGCCGAGATCGGGCCGACGGGGAACATGCGCGCGATGACACCCGCCATGTTGAGCAGGCCGAGGCCGTGCCCCGTCGCGGGGGAGTCGACGATGATCGCATCCCAGCGCGGCTGGCCGCGCTCGTCGACCTCCGTCGCGAGCGACCAGAGCTTGCCGAGGATCAGCAGGTCACGAAAGCCCGGAGCCGCTTGGGCGAACTGGTCGATGATCGGGTTCGAGACGAGCCGGTCGGCGACGAGCTTCACCTTGATGCGCATGCGCGCATATTCCTTGAGCGCGTCGAGCAGCGTGATGCGCATCGCGGCGAGGTGTTCGCCGAGCGGCACGGGTTCGTACCCGATGCGCTTGCCGGAGATCGTGGCTGCGGCGCTCGCGTGCCCCTCGATCTCGACGATGAGGGTTCGCGCCCCGGCGTCGCGCCACGCGAGCGCCAGCGCGGCGGTCACGGTCGACTTGCCGACGCCGCCCTTGCCCGTCACGAAGACCGTGCGCGGAGTGAGCCCGAGCGGCAGGGCGTCGGCATCGAACGTGGGGCGGCGAGAAGCCATGGGGGGAGCCTATCCGAGCACGGCGGATCAGGCCGATCGACGATCGAGCAACCAGCGCAGCAGCGCGAATCCCGCGATCAGCCACGCCGCGATCACGAGCAACGGGACGAGCACGGGCTGGTCGACGGCAGGGTTCGCCGATTGCGCCATGAGCTGGGCTGCGGCGCCCGTCGGCAGGGCTTGCCCGACGGTGCGCCACGGCTGGTCATCACCGAGCACGAAGAAGACGGGGATCAGCACCGGAGTGAGCACGACGCCAGCCCAGGTGTTGATTCGACCCGAGTCGCCGAGCGCGAGACCGAACGCCAGGCCGAACCCGGCGAGCGCGATCGACAGGGCAAGCGCCGCCGCGGCGTATCCGACCACGCTGTGCAGGTCGGTGGGCGATGCCGCGAGGGTGATGCCGATGGCCACCGCGCAGTAGGTCATGCCGACCGCGAGCTTGGCGACGATGATCTCCGCTCCGGTTGCGACCAGCTGCAGCGCCTCCAGGGTTCCGAGCGCGACCTCCTCCACCAGCAGTACGGGGATCACGAGGAGGCCGATGAATCCGGCGAGCATGACGATGGAGAAGATGCCGAGGGCCGTCGCCAGGCCGAGCACTTCGAACGCATCGTTCGGGGCGTCGCCGACCAACGTCGTGTCGAGGTCGAGGGCGAACGGGCGGTCGTCGGCGCGTGCGGCTACCTGGGCCACGGCCGCGGCGGCCAGGTCGGCGCCCGAGGAGGAGTCGCGTGGCACGAACAGCTCCCCCGAAGCTGAACCGGCAGCCACCCGCCTGTCGACATCGGCGGGCAGCGACAGGCCGATGGTGTCGGGATCGTCGCGTGCCGCGCGGTCGGCAGCACGTGCCGAGGTGACCGGGGTGACGGTGAGGTCGACCGTTCGCTGCACGGCGCTCCGCACCTGTTCGACCACCTGTGACGACCGTGGGCCGTGCAGGGCGAGCGTGACCGGCACCCGTTCGTTCGGGTCGGGAACCGACACGGCGTAGAAGATCGCGAGCGCGACCGGGATGATGATCGCCACGAGGATGCGGCCGTCGCGGATCGCGTCGACCAGGTCGCGGCGATAGAGGGTGCGGATGCGCCGGAGGTTCACGTGACCGCTCCCGCATCGAGCGGCCGGCCTGCCACCGCCACGAACACGTCAGCGAGGGTGGGTTCGCGCGTGTGAACGGTGCGCAGGTCTCCACTGACCGACCATGCCTCCAACCGTGCACGGTCGTCGGCACGGTCCAGACGCACACGGTGCTCGGAACCGTCGGCGAGCGTCACGTCTGCCTCGACGCGGTCGCCTGCGTGGTCGAGGCGCAGCGCGCGTGGCGTGCCCAGCGCGACGATCCGCCCCTCCGACATGAAGGCGATGCGGTCGCACAGCTCGTCGGCCTCGGCCATGTCGTGTGTCGTGAGGAACACGGTCGTGCCCTGTTCGACGAGGTCGTGCACGATGCCGCGCAGCGTGCGCGAAGAGGCTGGGTCGAGGCCACGCGTCGGTTCGTCGAGGAACAGCACCTCGGGCGCGTTGATCAGCGACCGGGCGATGATCACCCGCTGGCGCATGCCGGTGGAGTAGTCCTTCATCGGCCTCGACAGGTCGGGATCGAGACCGACGAGCAGCAGCAGCTCGTCGACGCGCGAGGCGTCGGTTCCGTAGAGGTCGGCCCAGAAGCGGAGCGTCGCCCGCCCGGTGAGTCGTGGGTGGAGGTTCTGGCGATCGCCGACCAGGTTGATCCTCGGCCGGATCGATGGGCGGTCGCTGACGACGTCGTGTCCGAGCACCGACCCGCCCCCCGACGTCGGGTCGGTCCGGCAGGTGAGCATGCGAATGGTGGTCGACTTGCCGGCGCCGTTGTGGCCGAGCAGTCCGAAACACTCCCCGCGGGCGATCTCGAGGTCGACGCCGTCGACCGCTCGCACCTCGCCGTAGTGCTTGCGGAGATCGCGCGTGAGGATCGCCGCGTCGGGTGCAGGGGGAGTCATGCACGACGCGTACCCCATGTCGTCCGCGCGTAGTCGAGCCCACGCGGGGTTCAGTTCGGAGGATGCGTTGGATCGAACTGCAGCTCCCATGACAAGGCGCCCGATTCGGCGTCGTCGATGATCGTGCGCACCCAGGCCAGCTCGGCGGTCATGGCCGCGCCCTGGAACTCAACCTCGACGAGCACGAGTCGGGGGAGCGTCGTGCGGAGCGAGGCGAGCTGCGCCGCGATGCGGGCGATGCGGCCCTCGAGGCGACCGACGCGCCGACGGAGCGCTGCGACCGCCTCGTCGCGGGTGATACCGGCCATCAGGCTGAGCGCGACGAAGAAGGTGATCTCGTCGCTCGGCTCGGTGAGCAGCATGAGCAGTCGCTGGCGGAACTCCTCCCGACCGAACTGGGTGATGCCGAATACCGTCCGCTCAGGGC